>JAZNEN010000050.1:0-3028 GCA_045588615.1 Eubacteriales bacterium | reverse complement strand
CTTGTTATATCTGTCAAGATATTTGACAAGCAAAGGACGCGGACCGACGATTGAAATATCGCCTTTGAGTATGTTTATAAGAGAAGGAAGCTCATCAAGAGATGTACTTCTCAGCAATTTGCCGAATTTTCCCAACCGTTCTTCATCAGAAAGTAAATTGCCGTTTTCATCTGTTGCATTATTCATACTTCTGAATTTGTAAAGCTTGAATATTTTCCCGTTCAATCCGGGCCTTTCCTGCTTAAATAGGACGGGGGATCCAAGCTTAACTCTTACGATCAAAGCAATTATCAAAATTAAAGGAGAAAGCACGATAAATGCGAAAAGAGAAAGAAGGAGATCCTGAGGACGTTTTATGTATTTTTCGTATATTCCTTTTTTGCGGTGCATAAAAACCCCCATTATATGTAGTATATTTACATTATAATGCTATGCACTCATATTGTCAAGCGAAAAATCATATTTTGTTTCTTTTTGTAATTAATTTCCGAATAAGATCGGCGGGGATTACGAGAGAGGACAGAAGAATTACAAATAAAAGCTCGTATGCATCCAGAGGGGCACATCTGAATACAGCTCCGCCGAAATACATCAAGGCAAGCTGTACAGTGATAACAAGTAGTATTATCGGTAAGAAGAATCGGTTTTTTCTTATGTGTGAAAACAGATTTAATCTGTGAGTCCGTGCATTAAAACAGTTGAAAATGCCCGAAAAGACGAAAAGACCGAAGAAGCCTGAGTAAAATGCGGTATTCTTGCCGCCGAAAAATCCGCACACGAAGCCGGATGTCAGATACCAAAGCATTATACCTACACAAACAGCACCGCAGTATACTATGTTGTGTACCATTGTTTTTGTAAGAACTGCATCGTTTCTGCCTGAGGGCGGTGCGTTCATATATTCCTCGCGTGCTTCCTCACCCGCAAAGGCAAGCCCTGCAAGGGTATCCATAATTATGTTTATCCACAGCATTTGTAAAACGGTAACGGGTGTTTCGCACCCGATAAGCGGTGCAAAAAGGGAAACGGCAACGGCGCAGAAGTTCATTGTAAGCTGGAAAAGCAAAAACTTTTTTATGCTTCTGAATATAGTTCTGCCGTACAGCACAGCTTTTGCAACGGATGCAATATTATCATCGAGTATTATGATGTCCGATGCCTCTTTTGCAACATCTGAGCCTGAGCCTGTCGCAAATCCCACATCCGCGCGCTTAAGTGCGGGAGAGTCATTTATACCGTCCCCCGTCATTCCCACGACAAGTCCGTCTTCCATACAAATTCGTACAAGTCTGCTTTTGTCATCGGGGTATGCACGTGCAACGGCGGCGATATCGGGAAGTGTATCACGAAGCTCCGTGTCTGTCATTTTTGCCATTTCGCTGCCTGTCACTATCCGCCGCCTTTTTGATGTTATAATTCCCGATTTCAGCGCAATACCCTTTGCGGTTTCGGGACTGTCGCCCGTTATCATAACCACATCAATGCCTGCTGTGTGAAGCTTTGAAACAGCACTTCTTGCCTCGTTCCTCAAACCGTCCTTCATTACTGCCGCACATATCAGAATAAGGTCGTTTTCATCTGTATCCGAATATGTGAGCAGCACGACGCGGTTCGACATTTCCGCCGTTTCCTTCAGTTTTTCGGAAAATGAAATGTCAATGGGAATTACATTACCGTTTTTGTCAAGCCCTCTTTTGCACTTCGAAAAAAGAACCTCATATGCCCCCTTTATGTACAGCTTTTTTTCTCCGTTTCTAACTGTTACCGCGGATGAAAATTTCCGATCACTTGTGAATTCCGTATATTTCATCACGGAAACGTCTTTGGCAAAATTTAAATCGGCTGCAGAAAAAAGCGCCCTGTCGGTACTGTTTCCGCCTATTATCTCGCCGTCATTGATTTTGCACGACGTGTTTACTCCCGCACATACACAAAACGGTTTGTATGCGCTTGTTTCTTTGAACAGAGCCGCCGAAAGTACATTACCGTTTGAAAGGATAAACTCCGTAACACTCGGCCGTCCGTATGTCAAAGTTCCTGTTTTATCCGTAAAAAGTATGTTCATACAGCCAGCTGTTTCGATACCTACGGGTTTTCGCACAAGCACACAGTCATTCTTCATCTTTTTGATGTTTGCCGAAAGCACGACACCTATCATCATAGGCAGTCCTTCCGGGGCTGCCACCACGACCACGGTGATGGCGAGTGTCAGGGCATGAAGTATTGCACCGAATAACAGTGAAGGGGTGGATATAAAAGCTGTGATAAGCTCACGATCATAACAGTTATCTATTACTATCGCATTGAAAATATCTGCAAATGCCACAAAAAAAGCCGATAAAAATCCTATCTTGCTTATTTCCTTTGCAAGCTTTCCCAGCTTTTCTTTAAGCGGACTTTCCGCACTCTTAATTTGAAGCTCATGCGCAATTTTGCCGTAATATGTACTGTCACCCACGCGCATAACACGCATAATACCTTCGCCTTCACATATGACAGTACCTGATAAAAGTGTGTTTTGAGAAGAGATATCACCCAATTTATCACCTTTACAGGGAAGCTTCACAGTCTTTTTTGCTTCGCCGTTTAATGCCGATTGGTCGACCGCTGTTCTGCCGTCTATGATAACACCGTCGGCGTGTATTTTTTCTCCCGATATAAGCAGTACAAGATCACCGCAGACGAGCTCCTTTGGCGAAATGTTTTTCATCACTCCGTCTCTTATAACGGTGCAACTGTTTTTTTCGCTTTTTTCAAGAAGTGACAAAAAAGCCCCCTCGGATCCGTATTCGGAAGCAGCTGAAATAAGTGTTGAAATGAGTATCGCGGATACGATCCCGACAGCTTCATAAAGATTAAAATCCCTTATCCAGAATATTGCATTAAGTAATAAAGCAAACAGCAGTATTTTTATTATCGGATCATTAAACGAGGAAATAAATTGCTTTATAAACGAATGCCGTTTCTGCTTTGTTACAGAATTTTTTCCGTATTTTTCAGCAGATGCTTTTACTTCCTCTGTTGACAG
>JAZNEN010000049.1:0-2149 GCA_045588615.1 Eubacteriales bacterium | reverse complement strand
ACTGAATCGTGCTTCCTTTCACGAGTGTGAGTGTTTCAAGTTGTTTTCCGCTTATAAAATCAGTATTTACCAATATCATCTTCTTCGCCTTCCTTTATTTCTTTTATTCTTTCTATGCACACCTTCAGCGTGATAACGGACAGTATAACCGGAACCGTTCCGAGCAATATTTTCCATATGCCGTCAACCAATGATATGAGTATGCAAAAATAGATAATGTAATAAATTATTATGATGACCGAAACCACGATCGGAGCAATCATTTTCTTTTTGTGTGATTTCATATATTTTTCCGCGTTTTTCAGTTTTTAGCCTTTGTTATACCGTATATTTCCCTTGGAATATTAATGTTACCGCTTTAGCTGTTTGAGTTGTATTCAAACGGCAAAACGATCTTTTCGGTCTTTTCATTTATCGCGTTTACCGTGACGGTGAGAGTGAAATCATATTCATAATACATATTTTCACTTATCCAGCGTTCAGTTTTCGCTTTTATCTTATATCCCATAAGATAACCGTTAAGATCAAGGACTACGCTTCCTTTTGCTTCGTTTGCTGTCATTTTTATTGAAGGGATTATAAGATCCTTAAGCTTATCCTTCGGCACCGTAAATTCATATGTTTTGAAATTTTCACCGTCAACATAGATGTATTCACCCATCATTTCGGGGGTGATGTCACGAACAAGCGTTTCTTTTTCAAGTACCAACGCGAAGTCGGGATGCGAAAGCGTACCATCGGGTTTATAGTATGCGTTGTCGATATAATATTCGTCACTGTACTCACCGTTGAGACGCTTAACATATCCGACAGTACCGTTTTCATCTGTATTTTTTATAATCTCGGTGTTGATATTTGTGGTGCTGTGACCGTCAATTATATCGTATTTTATATCTATCGATATATCATAGTTGCCGCCTTCATAAAGGTCGTCAAGAGCAGCTGCCAGCCTTTCGTCGGGCGTCATTTCAAGCCTGCTTTTCTGCTTTTCTCCCGAACAACCGAACAGCGAAAAGACAAATGACAATGCCGATAATATACAAATGAATCTTTTTATGCTTTTCATATATTTAACCTTTCTTAATCAAATATGATGATTAATTCTATCTTACAAATCGGCTCAAATCAACATTGTAAATGTAAACTTTGGAAAGTAATCCGAACATTAGGCTGCGCGTTAATGATTTGTTTACAAATATCTGTGTTGTCAAAAAAGAAAAACAGACTTTTTTTGCGTATATTAGGAGAAAAAGAGGAGGAAAGGTATGAGATTCGACAGCAGTTTTATCGAGGAACTTAAAGCACGCTGCGATATAGTCGACGTTGTCGGCAGTTATGTCGGATTAAAACGTGCCGGTTCCAATTATGTTGGACTTTGTCCGTTTCATAATGAAAAATCTCCGTCTTTTACGGTATTTACAAAGAGCGATTCGTGCTACTGCTTCGGATGCGGTGCAGGCGGAGATGTTATAACATTCGTAATGAGTGTTGAAAATCTCGATTACGTTTCGGCAGTTGAGCTTCTTGCCAAGCGCGCAGGGCTGACATTGCCTGTTGATAACCACTCTGATGCCTCTGCAAATAAAAGAAAACGTATTCTTGAAATGAACAAGGCGGCGGCACGTTTTTTTAATTCCGCGCTTGCAAGCGGGAAATATAAAAATGCTGTTGAATATGCGGAAAAACGCGGGCTCTCGGGCTCTGTCGGAAAGCGCTTCGGTATAGGCTTTTGTCCGGACAGCTTCGGTGCTCTCGCAGCTCATCTGCGTTCCCTCGGATATACATCGTCTGAAATGAAAGAGGGTTTTTTGTGCGGCGAATCAAAAAACGGAAAGCTTTTTGACTATTACAGAAACCGGCTTATTTTCCCAATCATTGACCCTGCGGGAAATGTTGTTGCATTCGGCGGACGGGCACTTGGTGATGAAAAGCCGAAATATTTAAATACAAACGACACACCCGCATTTAAAAAGGGAAGAAGCATATTTGCACTTAATTATGCAAAAAATTCAAAAGAAGATCACTTCATTCTCTGCGAAGGCTACACCGACGTTATCGCCCTGCATGCCGCAGGTTTTACCTCTGCTGTTGCAGGACTCGGCACAGCATTTACACAGGAGCAAGCATCGCTTTTGAAAAAATACAAGGA
>JAZNEN010000048.1:0-28266 GCA_045588615.1 Eubacteriales bacterium | reverse complement strand
ATTGTCTTCCTAAGACCCGCTTGGCCTCCGACTTGGCTAACAACAAGATGCTCACACTTGATGCGGGCCACTACCATCCCACGGAAGTTATCTCCGACAAGATCTCATCTGCAATGCTCTATATGAACGACGTACTTCTCCACGTTTCCCGTCCTGTAAGATGGGATAGTGACCACGTTGTTATCTTTGATGACGAGCTCAAGGCTATCGCTCAGGAGATCGTAAGAGGCGGATTTGAAAAGAGAGTACATATCGGTCTTGACTTCTTCGACGCTTCCATTAACCGTATTGCTGCTTGGACTATCGGTACAAGAAATATGCAGAAGGCACTTCTGTTTGCTAAACTTGAACCTACTGATATGCTCAGAAAGGCTGAATGGGAAGGCGATTTCACAACACGCCTTGCAATGCTTGAAGAGCTCAAGTCATATCCTTTCACAGCTGTTTGGGATTACTACTGCGAAACACAGGGTGTTCCTGTAAGAGAGGCATGGCTTGCTGAAGTTAAGAACTACGAAAAGACAGTTCTTTCCGCAAGATAATTTATAAATCGGCCTGCGTACGACATTCGGAAAGTACCACACCGCGTGTCGTACGTGGGTTTTGTTCGTGAAAAGACACAATTATCGGTGTATATTCGTTATAATAAGGAATTTATAAATACATATATTATATGAAGAAGATAACAAAAAGAATTTTTTCCTCTGCTTTATGCTGTATGCTTTTGTTTTCGTTTTGTGCTTGTACGGGTGATGGTGAATCGACCGAGGCGTCAGCCGATACTGTGACATCTGATGTTGTGACAGAGGTAGAAACCACACCGGAGGAAACGGGTGACGGAGTTGTAACAGTTCTTGCAGCAGGTGACAATCTTGTACATGATGCGGTGTTAAAGGATGCCTTGGCAAGAGGACGCAAAAATCCGGATAAAACCAAAAGAGGCGAATATTTTTTCGCGCCTATGTATGATGACGTCAGGGACGTTATTGCCTCAGCTGACCTTGCGATCATAAATCAAGAGTCGCAGATCTGCGGCGAAGGATATGATCCGGGCGGATATCCTGAGTTTTGTACTCCTGTTGAAATGGGCAAAACTCTTATGGATCTTGGCTTCAATGCAATTATCACGGCAAACAACCATATGCTTGATAAAGGCGACGGCGGACTTATGGGGTCTTACAACTATTGGAAGGATAAGCCCGTTATACAGGTCGGCACAGATATTTCCGAAGAAGACGGAATGAACATTAGTGTTTTTGAAAAAGAGGGAATCAAAATTGCCCTTTTGGCTTACACGGATGTGCTCAACGGTTCAACTTCTCAAAGTGATTATGCCGGCTACACATATTATAATCCCCACATCGCTGAAAAGCAGATAAAAAAGGCAAAGGAAATTGCCGATATCGTCATCGTCTCTATGCACTGGGGCGAAGAAAACACGTTTGATGTGAACAGCAGCCAGAAAAACGCGGCAAAGCATCTGACAAGATGCGGTGCAGATGTGATACTCGGACACCACCCCCACGTTGTTCAGTCGGTCGAATGGATAGAAGCGGGCGGAAACAAAACGCTTTGCGTTTATTCACTCGGAAACTTCCTTTCCACAATGACGGGCTCGTACAATATGGTAGGAATGATGTTTGGATTCGATGTTGTATCTGAAAATGGCAATGTTTATGTAACGAATGTCAAGGTAATTCCCACAGTTACGTATTATACAAAGAGCCGCGACGGTGTCTGTGTATATCTTATGGAAAACTACACACGTTTTCTTGCGGTAAACCACGGCTGTAATGCTCCTTCGGATGAAGAAACATTCAGGTCTTATATAACGGATAATATTTCGGCGGAGTTTTTGCCCGATTACCTTAAGTAAACAGAAATATATCAAATGATAAAGTTCAAAAAAATTATTTCGCTGTCGCTGTGCCTTGTCGCTCTGTGCGGTACGGCGTCGTGCGGCGTCAAAGATGTTTCAAGCAGCACGGATACAAACAGTGTGACGGATATTGAAACACTCCCCGAAACAGGGAAAACAACAGAATACGAAACATATTCTGATACAGATTTGGAGACCGTTCCGCCGGAGGATGAAAAAAACAGTGTAATATCTTTTATCGCCGCAGGCGATAACCTTGCGCACGAAGCGGTGTTTACTTATGCAAAAACACTTGCGGATAAACACGGGTATGACAAAGAATATTACTTTGATCCTATGTATGAAGGCATAAAGGATACTGTCAAAACTTTTGATATCGCTATGATAAATCAGGAGTCGCAGATAAGAACCGATGTGTCCCCCGAGGGATATCCGCGTTTTGCCTCACCGAGTGAGCTCGGACAGGCGGTTATAAATGCAGGTTTCAACGTCATAGTGTCTGCAAACAACCATATGCTTGACAAGGGCGATGCGGGTTTACTCAATACGCTTTCCTATTGGCAGAGCAAACCTGTTGTACATGTCGGTATCGATAAATCTTCGGACGACGGAATGGATATCGCCGTGCTCGAAAAAGACGGCTTCAAAACAGCAATACTTGCATATACGGCGGTTATCAACAATGCAAGCACAGCTGTTAAAGAAAGCAAATATGCAAAATATACGTACTACAGTGATGAAATTGCAGAAAAGCAGATAAAAGAGGCAGAAAAAATTGCAGACTTCGTTATCGTTTCAATGCATTGGGGCGATGAAGATGAATTTGAGCCCGATTCATCGCAAAAGAAAACGGCGAAAAAGCTTGCAGACTGGGGCGCGGATGCGATCATAGGCCACCACCCTCATGTTGTACAGTCCATTGAATGGATCGAAACGGAAAACGGAAAAACACTTTGCGTTTATTCCCTCGGAAATTTCCTGTCCACAATGCTGTATGCAAGAAATATGGTCGGAATGATGGTGTCGTTTGATATCGTCACAAATGAAGGCGACCCGTATATAACAAATGTAAAGGCAATACCGACTGTTACGCACTATTCACCTGCACCTGACGGCAAAGGGCTTGAGCACCGCGGTGATGTATCCGTATACCTTCTGGAAGATTATACCGATAAAATGGCAAAATCACACGGCTGTAACGAAAATGAATCAAAACCCGTAACGCTTGATAAATTGAAGTCGTACATAACCGATAACGTACCGACAGAATATCTGCCTGATTTTTTAAAGTAAGAGGATTTTAGTTTATGTCATTACTGTTTGACGAAATAATGCAACAGCCGGATGTGCTGGAAGGCATTGAATTTAAAAATAAAGGAAAGTTTGCAGAAATCGCAGAAGAGTTCCGAAGTTCGGAGCTTGACAGTGTATATTTTGTAGCAAGAGGCACGAGCGACCACGCTTGTATATATGCTCAGTATCTGTTTGCGATATGCGGAGGCATTCCGTGCACACTCGGAACACCAAGTGCGGTGTCAAAGTACGGTGCGGAAATAAAGTTTTCAAACACAGCCGTTATCGGCGTATCCCAGTCGGGCAAGGCGGAGGATGTTTTAAGTGTCATTCGTCAGGCGAATGCACAGGGAAAGCTCACTGTTGCGGTTACAAATGATGAGGATTCGCCGCTTGCCAAAGAAGCAAAATACCATCTTTTCTGCGGAGCAGGCGATGAAAAAAGCATTGCGGCTACGAAAACCTTTACAGCACAGATGTATATTTTGGCACAGCTTTGCGCCGAAATAACAAAAAATAATATTTTGCCGGATCTTCTTGACAAGGTTCCGCTTGCGCTCAGCGCAATGCTTAAGTATATTCCCGCGTCTATCGCAAAGATATGCGAAAGATACAGATATCTTGACAGCGCATTTGTCCTCGGCCGCGGTATGACATATCCTATCGCGCTTGAAGGTGCACTCAAGATCCTTGAAACGAATAAAATACGCATGAAGGGAAATGCAATAAGTGACTTCTATCACGGACCGCTTGCCCAAGTCGAGGAAGACTCTCTGGTTATTGTGCTGGCAGCGGAGGGACCGGTTTACGATGACTCGGTGGATATGATAAAACGCTTGCATGAGCTTGGTGCGGAAGTACTTGTAATAACCGATAATGAACGTCTTGCAGAGGCCGAGAGATTTTCAATCAAGGTTCCCAATCTCGGATCTGATCTTGTCGCCCCGTTCTTTATCGCGCCCGTTATGCAGCTGATTGCGTGCTGCCTTGCGGATGTAAAGGGAATAGATCCGAACAGCTCTGCTGTTCTTAAAAAGATAACGATTACCAAATAACTGAAAGCGAGGAAAACGGAAATGAGTGAATTACCTTACGGAGATCTGCAAATAATCGGTATGCGCGGATGCGAGGATTTTACAAAGCAGGTAGACAAGTATGTGTGTGAATGGAGAGGACACGAAACCGAATCGTACAGCATTGAAGCAACTTGTCCGCGTTTCGGTACGGGAGAAGCGAAGGCGATACTCCACGAATCACAGAGAGGTAAAGATGTATATATCATCTGTGACTGCTTCAATTACGGCGTAGAATACAAAATGTACGGAAGACCGGTTCCCATGTCTCCCGATGACCATTTTTCCGATCTTAAGAGAATAATAGGAGCTATTGAAGGAAAGGGACGCAGAATATCTGTAATTATGCCCATGCTCTACGAAGGCAGACAGCATAAACGCTCTGCAAGAGAATCTCTTGACTGTGCCATCGCGCTTCAGGAAATGGTAAATATGGGCGTTTCAAATATAATCACATTTGATGCCCACGACCCGCGTGTTCAGAATGCTGTTCCGTTAAGCGGATTTGACAGCGTACAGCCTACGTATCAGATGATAAAGGCTTTTGTTAAAAATATTTCCGATGCATCGCTTGAAGCGGGAAAGACGATGATAATTTCCCCCGATGAAGGCGGAATGAGCAGATGTATGTACTATTCGTCCGTCCTCGGCCTTGAACTCGGTATGTTCTATAAGAGGAGAAATTATACGGTAATTGTCGACGGCAGAAATCCTATCGAAGCACACGAGTTTCTCGGAAATGATGTGACGGGTAAAGACGTTATCATTGTTGACGATATGATATCGTCAGGGGAATCTGTTATTGATATCGCATATAAACTGAAGGAAAAAGGCGCAAAACGTATATTTGTTTTCGTTTCATTCGGTCTTTTTTGCAACGGACTTGAAAAATTTGACAAAGCATACGAAGACGGATATATACATAAGATATTTACAACAAACTTGATTTACCGCTCACCGGAGCTGCTTGACCGCCCGTGGTATCAGGAAGTAAATATGTGCAAGTATGTCGCTTATATCATTGACACACTTAACCGTGATATGACAATAAGCGAGCTTCTCAATCCCGTTACAAGAATTCACAATCTTATGGCGCGGATACAAAAATAAATTAAAGGGAGAAAGTGCAGTGTCACAAAAAGCTGTTCTTGACGGAAAGTATCTGATGTACAGGGGAAAACCCCTTGTGCGTGAAAAAAATGCCATATGCTACGGCAGTATGGAAGATAAGTATATACTTTTCCTTATAATACTTACAAATAAAAAGGTAGACGGTGTTGACGTTCCCGATAGAGTCATCGTTCAGGTTATCAGTACTGATCCCGCAGCTCCTGCGGACAAAAAGCTGTACCGCCAGGGAGAAAAGCAGGGACTTTACGATGCGTTTGATATCGGACTTATCTGGCTCGAAAGAGCAAATGCGGAATAACCCTCAAAAACGTGCGTTTTACGCACGTTTTTTGTTTTCTCTTTTTTGCATATTTACCGGGGGGCGTCAAATTCACTTCGTGCATTTCGCTGTGCGAAATGTGACGACCGCAGTTTTAAACAAATTCAGTGTCATGTTTCTCGTCCGCGTACAATAAGCAAAAGTCTTGAAATATATTTATCTAAGCACAAATAAAGATGATATAAATACAAAATATTATGTAAATGTTACACAAGATGCCCTGAAAGGTATATTTGTGGCTTTTTTTAATAAAAATACAGCAAAAAAACAATTGTAAATTTGCATTTTTTTTTATTAATGGTATTGACAAATAAATAAACCTTTGCTATAATGACGATAGCATAAGCTAAAAATTAATAAAAAGGAGGAAATTTCAAATGAAAAAGCTTATCTCGGTCCTTTTGGCGTTGACATTTGTTGTCTCTGCTATGGCGTTTACAGCTTCTGCAGCAGGTGAATATTACATATTCTCCTTCGATTCAGGTCTTGTAAACAGCTCAGGTCTTTGCGGCTCGCAGTATAACACTACTTGCCTCACAGGCAGATATCAGATGACACCTAACAGCGACAAATTGGCTATCAGAGCGTGGGCGGTTGCAGCAACAGGTATCAAGGAAGTTAAGTATAACTTCAATGATAACGGTTGGGTAGTACTTCCCGAAACAGCTTTCGTTGATCGTCCTGACATCTATGATGCTGCGACAGGTACATACGGCTTGGCTGTTATCGGTGAAAACGTTACAGTTGCTCCTCTCACACCTGAATTCAACATTAGCATTCCTGCGTCTGAGCTCAATATGGTTTTGGATTCTGAATACACATTCCAGATTCAGATCGTAACAAATGCTAATGAAGAAATTCTTATCGCTGATTTGATTATTCCTTATGTTGAATACTCTGTCAGCACAGAACCCCAGAGCTGGAATAAGCGTGGCAACTGCCATGTAAATCTCGACGGCGTGGCTGCTACACTTAACGGTGCTCCCGCATCAGCGGCTGTTACTACATCTAAGGTAACATACAATCCCGGTAAGGTTGATACAATCAACTTCTACGGTTGGATCTCCGTTGACCAGGGTGCTGATTTCGAAAATGCGTTTGGTTACAGCGTAAATGACGGCGAGATCGTTTACGGCGCTTGGTCTTCGCCCGCAGGCCCTGATGTTATCGCGGCCGGTGGGTATGACTACAACAGCCGTTTCGACATCTCCGCTCCTGTTCCTACAGACCTCGCAATCGGCACATACACAGTTAAGTTCTACTGCCAGCTTTCAAACGGCGAACAGATCATCATGAACACTGTAACTCTCGAAGTAACAGATGTACGTAATGAAATAGTTCCCGAAGGCATCAAGGACGGTATCGATTCCTTCACAGCAGGCTCTGTTTGTACTTTTGACTACGATCAGTACCTCGACGGTTCTGACCTTACACAGCCTAGCGGCTCATTCGCAGGCGGCAGCCCGTTCAGAGCTGAATGGTCACCCCGTCCCGTAGCCGCTGCAGGTATGCAGGTTAAGGTTGATGCTGAAACAGGCAACAAGTATGGTTCTATGTGGGGCTTCAATACTCACTACAGTGACCATGACTGGACAGGTGCTTACACATTCACAGCAGATATCAAGGTTCCCGATGCTACAGCTCTCAGCCGTGGTATGTTCGTAAACTTCTCCGGTTCCGAGGGAGTTGACGGTGCTGGTAACCCCATGATTTACGAAGAATGGTGCACAGTTGATGCTGGTTACGTTGTTGCTGGTAAGTCCGGTATCAACGTACTCTTCCCCAACGGCAGCACAATGGTAGTTGCTGTTCCTACATTTGACGATGCAGCTACTGAAAACGCTAAGGGCGCTATCTACGCTGTATACAACCTTCCTAATGTATTTGATACATTTGCTAAGGTTGAAATTACAGATGATAACAACGGTAACGTATTCGTTTCCGTTAACGGCAATGTTATCTCCAAGGTAACATATGCTGATGCTGGTATGTTTGCTAACACTTATGATCAGGGTTACTACAAGACAGCTACAATCACAGATTACAACAACGGCGGTGTTGTTGCTTCCACAGATAAGGCTGTTATCTGGAAGTACAAGACAGTTGGTTTCGGTACACGTGCTTGCGAACTTCACATGGATAACTTCCAGATCGTTCCTGCAAAGGCTGTAACTGAACCCGAAGTTAAGGTACCTGCTGAACTCACATTGAACAGCAATAGCTTGTACAAGATCGATGGTACAAACATTATTATTAAGCCGAGCGCTAAGACAGGTGAAAATTTGGCAGCGTTTATGGAAAACATTGCAACAAATTCTGAATTTGTTAAAGTTGTTACTGCCAGAGGTACTGCTCCGACAGCTACTGCAAAATTCACTAGAGGCTTCAAAGTACAGCTTCTTGCTGCTGACGGTAGTGTTGCTCAGGAATATGATGTTGTAATTCTTGGTGATACTGACCACAACGGCCGTTACGCTGTTTCAGACGTTGCTGGTGTACAGACCGGTGTTTCCACCACAAAGCCCGCAAGAGGCACAATTGATTTCATGGAAATCAATGTTGATGGTAACTCAAGACTTTCAGTTGCCGACGCAGCTAAGCTTCAGTCTTTCTTGGCTAGCGGTAATTGGTAATCGAAATCGGATAAATCAAATTATTTAAATTTTAAGAATGGAGAAAAAAAATGAAAAAATTATTTAGCATTGTTTTGGCAATTGCTATAGCAGTTTCTTGCTTTGCAATTTCCGCTTCAGCTGCAGAGACTATCGAAGGTGATTATACTTTCACACACACAATCGAAGGCGATATTCTTACATTGACATTCGCTGTTGACGCTATGATGTATGACATGCCCGCTTCTAATGACCTGTTTCTTGACTGGTGGATGGAATATGATCCCGCTGATCTCGAATACATGGGCGACGAAACAATCGTAGCTACTGGTGTTGAACAAGGCATAGTCACCATAGACATCTACACAGACTCCGGCGATGGTTTCTGTTCTATTGGTTTGATGCCTGTAATTTATGAAGGCGATGCAGCTGCAAGAGACTACACAGCTTCAGCTTCTGCACAGTGGAAGATTCTTGCTGAAGTTGGTTCAGAAATTGAAATCCCTGTGGTCGAAGTATCTTCCGGTTCATTCGATGCAAGAATTTGGGGTCCTACATCTTACACATTTGTATATGAAGAAACAGGTTCTGACGAACCCGAAGAACCCACATACGAAGCTCCCGCAGCTGCTGAATACCAGGAACTCGCTGGTTGCGAAGTTTGCGGCACAGAAGCAGGTGTTCGTTTCATCGCTACAGTAGACGCTGCTGCTGATGTTTACGGTATGTACATCTCTGCTAACGGCACAACAAAGAAGCTTTCCAGCACAGACGATGGCTTCAAGGTAAAGGCTGAAACAGCTGATACAATCACATTCACAGCAGTTATTTTCTCTGACTTGACATTCACAGTTGAAGTATTCGAAGTATACGGCAACACAGAAGTTAAGTCTGCTGCAGGCACAAACTAATTCAGGTATTAGGAGGATTATTATAATGAAAAAGTTTTACGAAGCTCCTGAAATGGTAATCGAGTCCGTTGATTGCATGGACGTTGTTACAACAAGTGTTGTTGAAGAACCCGTAGTTCCCGCTCCTACACATCCTGATAACCAGGATTGTTTCGATGCTAACTTCGATAACCTTATCGAGTGGTAAGTTGTAACTTAACATTACTGTTGAGTACTTATAAAAGGAGACCGCATTTTGCGGTCTCCTTTTGCATTAGGTATAAGGAAAACCGCCGGCTGAAGGCGGTTCTAAATATGTTTTTACGCCTGAAAACCCTTGCAATGGGGCTCTAAGGGAGGGATCTGTCAGCACGAGTTGTTTACAACTCGATGCGGCTGAGGGTGAGTGCGTAATGATGAAATTCAGCTAAATGATATTACAATGCAAGCTCCTTCCACAACATCGAGTTGCGTGATTCGCACGCAATCTCGTTATCCCCCTCCGAATTCGGCGCACTGCGTTCTTACAAAAGAGTAAAACTTTACAAATAAGATTTCGTGTATTTTCTCTAATAGAATAAAATATTATATTTCGTCAGTAGACTGACTGCTGTCGGATGACGGTTCTAAAGATGCTTTTGCCGGCTTAAATTCCACCGCATATAAAAAAGCACATTCAATTGATGTTTGAATGTGCCGTCCTGAATATGTTGTTTTTAACACATAAGACCGAAGACACCGCTAAGGTTTTGTAACCAAAGACGGTGCCGGGACTTTTGAAACTAAAGCCGGTGTGCAGAGCTTTTAAAAACTAATTAATTATCACCATCAAACAGCGGTGTTGAGAAGTAACGCTCTGCTGTGTCGGGCAATACAGTAATTACTGTCTTTCCACGTCCGAGTTTTTTTGCCAATTTTATTGCGGCGGCAACATTTGTGCCGCTTGAAATACCGCACATAAGCCCCTCACATCTTGCAAGATCCTTTGCTGTTTGTATTGCTTCGCCGTCGGTGATTATGCATATATCTCTGTATATCTCGCAGTTAAGGACATCGGGAATGAGTCCGTCGCCGATACCCATCTGAATATGCGTGCCAATCGTTCCACCTGCAAGAATTGCGGCATTTTCGGGTTCTACCGCCCATATTTCAATATCGGGGTACTGCGCTTTCAACACTTCGCCGATACCCGTTATCGTTCCTCCTGTTCCGATTCCCGAAACAAAGCCATGTATGGGACCTGCGACCTGCTCCATAATCTCAAGCGCTGTGTGATGCCGATGCGCCATAGGGTTAGCTTTGTTTTCAAACTGTTGCGGAATAAAAACTCTCGGATCGTTTTCCTTCATTCGCAACGCCGTTTTCAGACATTCGTCAATACAATCTCCGATGTTGCCCGCATCGTGTACAAGAACCACTTCTGCACCGTAATGACGGACGAGCAACCGTCTTTCTTCGCTTACGGAGTCGGGCATTATTATTACAGTTTTGTATCCTCTGACGGCACCTACGAGTGCGAGCCCGATTCCTTGGTTTCCGCTTGTTGGTTCTACAATGATCGTGTCGGGCTTGATTACCCCTTGCTTTTCCGCTTCGAGTATCATATTGTATGCGGTTCTTGTTTTGATAGAGCCGCCGACATTCAATCCTTCAAATTTGACAAGAACGTCTGCACATTCACTGCCGACCATTTTTTCGCTTAAACGGATCATCGGTGTGTGACCGATTGCTTCCAGAACATTATTATAAATCATTATGTCTCTCTCTTTTATTATATTATTTCTATATTATATTACGCTTTGACGGATTTGTCAAGAATTTATGTATATTGTCAGAAAAACATTATGTATATTCTCAGAAAAAATTCGCGTTTTGAAATTTTATTTTACTATGTATTCCAAAAATAAAATCAAATTGAATGTTATTTGTAAATTTTATATTATTTATATTGACTTAACCGAACTTTGAGAGTAGAATAAAGACGTTTATAATGTGTAGTTATGCCATAAAAAATAAACATAAAAAAGAAAAGACATATACAGGAGGATGACAATCGCTATGAAGAAGATTTTATCGTTTTTACTCGCCGTATCGTTTATTGCAAGTGTTTTTCCGTTTTCTGCTGCGGCAGAAACTGTGACAAACGGCGACACTGTTTCAATTGATCTGTGCCACGTCACAGAAACAGGCGAATATGAGAAGGGTGAAGATCACACCGTATACGGTATGATATCAGAAAGGGCATTTGATGAGGTTGATTTGACCGCCCTTACAAAATATCTCGAATCCGTATCAGAGGACAAGACCGTATTTATTATAACAAACGGTGCTTTGACTGAGGAATACAGAAATGTAATGGTGCTTTTGCATATTCTGGGTATCCACAGCAACAGTGTACTTGTATCGCACGGTGAAGGTTTTGTAAATTCCGTAACCTACCCCGGTGAGCATATAAATTATTTTGGCGCATCTTATGTTATAGATTTCACATATGTAACGCTGTCCGATGATGAGTGTACCTTTAATGCACACATCACAGATAACGGAGCAGAAATTTATGTTGACACATATGCACACGAGCATAATGTACATGACCATGTACATATGTACGATGGCGGAAATGGCGAAGATGTTCCTTGTACACACGGAAATACATCTGTCATAAATAAAGAAGATCCTTCCTGTACTGAAGCGGGTTATTCCGGCGATATATTTTGTAATGACTGCGAAACGGTTGTTACAAGCGGAAGTGTGATTCCTAAATTAGGTCATGACTATAAATTAGCAAAAACAAAAAATCCCGACTGTCTTTCAAACGGTTACAAAGATTTTGAATGTACCGTTTGCGGTGAAATCGAGCGTGAGATCCTTTATTCCACAGGTACCGAACATTCTTGGGGCGGTGAATATGTTTCGAAAGAACCGGCGTGCGGCGTGGAGGGAGAAATGACACAGGAATGTTCTGTTTGTCATATGACCGAAACGAGAGATATTCCTGCCATTGAGCATGATATCGAAACGACAACAGTTGCCGCAACTTGCGAAAGCGAGGGATACACACTTAAAAAATGTAAGCGTGCAGGCTGTTCATACGAGGAAAAGACAAATATAGTTTCTAAAAAGGACCACAGCTATAAGGTTGTTAAAACCAAGGCCCCCGACTGTCTTTCAAATGGATACAAGGATTATGAGTGTGATGTTTGCAAAGAATTTTACCGCGAAACATTGTATTCAACAGGTACCGAGCACATCTGGGGCAGTGAATTTGTTTCAAAAGAACCGGCGTGCGGCGTGAAGGGCGAAATGACAAAGGAATGTTCTGTTTGCCATACGACCGAAACAAAAGAAATCTCCGCCCTTGAACATGATATCAAGACAACTACGGTAGCGGCAACATGTACATCTGAGGGGTACACACTTAAAAAATGTAACAGAGCAGGCTGTACATACGAAGAGAAAACAAATTTTGTTCCCCAAAAAGAACACGATTATAAATTGTCAAAGACAAAGGATGCAACTTGTACACAGAACGGTTATAAGGACTACGAATGTACAGGATGCGGAGATGTCAAGCGGGATGAAATATATTCTACCGGAACCGAACACGTCTGGGGCAGTGAATTTATCTCAAAAGAACCTAAGTGCGGTGTTAAGGGTGAAATGGCAAGAGAGTGCTCTGTGTGCCATATCAGAGAAACACGTCCGATTGACGCTCTTGAGCATATTATAAAGATAACGGCTGTCGCGGCAACATGTACACAGGACGGTTATACGCTTCACAAGTGTGAGCGCAGCGGCTGTACATACGAAGAAAAGACAAATATCGTTTCCAAAACAGGTCACGATTACAAATCACAGGAAACAAAGGCTCCCGATTGCACAACAGACGGTTATACTTCCTACAAATGCGCAAATTGCGGTGATGTAAAGAAGGAAGTTATCCTTTCCACCGGTACTGAGCACAAATGGGGCAGTGAATTTATTTCAAAAGAACCTAAGTGCGGCGTAAAGGGCGAAATGACAAAGGAATGTTCCGTTTGTCATATAAAGGAAAGCCGTGATATTCCCGCACTTGAGCATGCAATGAAATCAACTGTTGTTGCCGCAACATGTACAAAGGGCGGTTATACACTTCACGAATGTACAAGAGAGGGCTGTAATTACGAGGTTAAGGATAACGAAACACCTTCACTCGGACACAAGTTTGATGATTGGTATACAGATTCGGAATATCACGCTAAAAAATGTACCAGATGCGGTACAACAGATACAAAGCAACCCCACGATTATTCAGACGGTGCGTGCGTTTGCGGTCACGGCTGTGAACACGTATGGGGACAGTGGGTAAGCGATGCAAACGGACATGAAAGATCATGTACGAAATGCTCCGAAACCACAGGAAAGTCCGCACATAACTACAGCAACAGCAAGTGTACGGAATGCGGATACGTATGTGCACACACATGGGGTGATTGGCAGACTGTAACAGCAAGTACATGCGACAAAAAGGGTTCGCAGAAGAGAACGTGCTATTCCTGCGGTGCTGTTGAAACAAAGGAAACATCAGCAAACGGACATAAATATGATTCAGTTGTAACAGCTCCTACGTGTACCGAGGGCGGTTATACAACACATACATGTTCTGTTTGCGGTCATACGTATAAGGATGCACAAACATCGGCAAGGGGACATGAATTCAGCGGATGGGTGACTATCACCGAAAGCACGTGTACGGAAAAGGGAAGCAGAAGAAGAACATGTTTGGGCTGTGCAATGGTTGAAACAGGTGTTATCGATGCAAAAGGACACAGCTATATCGAAACCGTAACAAAGCCCACATGTACAGAAGGCGGTTACACAACTTATGTATGCTCCGTATGTTCACACACATATACAGGCAATACAACGTCTTCAACAGGTCACAAGTTCAATGAATGGATAAAGGATGCAAGCACTCACACGGAAAGATGTTCTGTGTGCGGTGCAACAGGCACGAAGGGATCGCATACATACACGGACGGCAAATGTAATGTTTGTAAGTATGAATGTGCACATTCCGGAGTTACTTTGAAGAATGCATCTGCTGCAACGTGTACAAAAGAAGGCTACACAGGCGATAAGTACTGTAACACGTGCGGAAAGACGGTTGAAAAGGGTACAGTCATTCCCGTTCTGCCTCACAATCTCAGTGATTGGAAGCACAACGAAAGTGAACACTATAAGATCTGTAGCGTATGCTCCGCCCAGGTAGATAAGGGAGAGCACTCGTATAACGGCGCGATGAATTGTCAGGTGTGCGGATACGGCTGTTCGCACGGTGCTACTGAAATAAGAGGAAAGAAAGATCCGACGTGCAGTGCATTCGGTTATACGGGAGACACATACTGTACTGTTTGCAGCGTAAAAATAAAGACAGGCGACAACATCCCGATGCTTGCTCACACATGGGGCAATTGGGAATACAGCGGTGTCGGCGGACACTTCAAGCCGTGTACAAAGTGTAGTGCTGTGACAAACACAGAGCCACACACATACACTAACGGCAAATGTACAGCTTGTAACTATGCTTGCTCACACGTATGGGGTGAATGGAGCACAGTTAAGGACAGCACATGTACAGAAGACGGCTCAAAGAAGAGAGTGTGCAGTATCTGTGCGCTTGAAGGAACAGGCACTGTTCCCGCCAAGGGACATGACTACAAGGCTGTTGTGACAAAGCCCACATGTACGGAAAAAGGCTATACAACGCATACGTGCTCACGCTGTTCTGTAAGCTATGTTGATACAGAAGTAAAGGCAACGGGCCATAGCTGGGGCAACTGGATAACAGTAAAAGACAGCACATGTCTTGAAAAGGGCACGAAAAAGAGAATATGTTCTGTATGTTCTGCGGAAGAATCCGGTGTTATCGAAGAAAAGGGACATAACCACGTTGCAAAGGAAATAGCTCCTACATGTACTGAAAAGGGCTATACGTTGTACGATTGCAGCCGTTGTGAAGACGAATACAAGGAAAATTATGTCGATGCGCTCGGTCACAGCTGGGGCGACTGGACAGTTACGAAGAAGCCTACACTTTCCAAGGAAGGCGAAATGCAGCGTAAGTGTACACGTTGTAATGCAGTTGAAAAGAAGGCTGTCCCCGTGAGTGAGGACAAGACACCTCCGAAGGCGACGATAGTTATCGGTGACCACACATGGACGACATTCAAGGACAGCATATCGTTCAATACATTCTACAAGGATATCGTAAGTGTTACGATAACTGCACAGGATGCAGTAGGCGCGGGTGAAAGCGATGCATCCGGCGTGCTTTCAATAGACTACTACCAGGCGGTAAACGTATATACGAAGGCACAGCTTGAAAAAATGACCGGATGGAGATCCATCAAGAATGTCGACAAGGGTGGTTCATTCCCGATCGCAACAGACGGTGAATATATCGTATACGTAAGAGTTACGGATAATAAGGGTAACACAGCGTATTACAGCACAGATGGATTTGTTATTGACCGTGTTATGCCTAACATAACAGGCACAGGCATAGATGCGGGCACAAGCAACGTAACATTCTGCGGAAGTGCTTCCATTACAGTTACTGACGATTATCTTTCTAAGGTATATATAAACGGCGTTTCACAGGAATTTACAGGTAAATCCTGCGTTATTAACCTTGATCCGTCAAATACAAAGTATGAAATAGTTGTAGAAGATGCATCAGGCAACGGACGCGGAATTGTCGTTTCCGTTGGCAGTGAGCATGTGAAAGGTCCTGCGGCAACTTGTACGGATCCTCAGGTTTGTACAGTCTGCGGTACTGTTATAAGAAATGCAATGGGTCACAGATGGGGAAGCTGGACTGTAACAAAGACAGCGACGGCTAAGGAATACGGCGAAGAAACAAGACAGTGTTCGCGCTGTTCCGAAAAGGAAACACGTCAGACACCGAAACTTGACTTCCCGACGGAGTTTACAAGCAAGGTTTACACATATTCCGCGGCTGACGGTCTGATTACGGGCATTGCACCTCAGACAACGGTTGAATCATTTATGTCTAATATGGACAACAGCGAGTATATCAAGGTATTCGGTGTTGATACAAAGGAAATAACGGATAAAACAAAAGTGGTAACAACGGGCATGAAGATAAAGCTCATGGAAAATGCAACCTCATATTCTGCTGAAGCTACGATCATTATCAAGGGCGATGTTAACAGCGACGGTAAGGCAAATACCACAGACGTTGTAAGAACAAACTTCCATTGTCTTGGAAACGGTGTTACACTTGTCGGTGCACAGCTTGAAGCGGCTGACTTTAACGGCGACGGTAAAGTTAATATTACAGATGTTGTTCAGATGAATCTGACAAACCTCGGTATCATATAACACACGGTAAAACGATTAAAGAAAGGCATTCGGTGTATATATAATATGAAAAAAATAATATCATTGATAACTGTAGTTGCAATGCTTTTGACTCTTATGATGATAGGAGTAAGCGCGGCAAGCGCAACTGTAACGGGCAACTCGACGCTCAAAGCAGGCGACACACTCACATTGACGCTTAAATTCAACACGGCAGACCTCTACGGTTTTGAGGGCGACGTTACATACGATTCTTCAAAAATAGAATTTCAGTCTGCCAAATTCAGCAACGCAGCTGTAACATTCAACTACAATGATGCTACAAAGCATTTCACAGCGTTCAGTGCGAGCGTTATTTCAACAAGCGACAGCGTACAGATGACTTTCAAGGTGAAGGCAACGCTTGCGGCAGGTACATCTGTTTCTGTAGGCTTCAGCAATCTGTTGAATGTTGTCGGTATTATGTGTGAGGAGCAGAGCGTGCCTTCTGTAAGCTACACAAAAGCAATTGCTACTCCTGCTCCTGCGCCTTCAACTGACGCAACGCTTTCAAGCCTTAAGCTCACAAACGCAAACGGCGGTGCGGCAATTTCCCTGACGCCCTCGTTTAACAAAAATGTCACATCTTACACAGTATCTGTTCCTTATAATGTGAGCAAGGTAAATGTTTCGGCAACAGCTACAAATTCAAAGGCGAAGATCACAGCAGGCACAGGTGCTGTTACTCTTAAAGAAAACTCAACAACTACAGTAAATATCAAGGTTCAGGCAGAAGACGGAAAGACTACGAAGACGTATACAGTAAAGATAACACGCCCGAGCGATCCCAACTATAAGCCTTCGACAAATGCAGACCTCGCATCCCTGACGGTTACAGGGTATACACTTTCCCCTGCCTTTGCAAAGAATACCACGGCATATACCGTGTCTGTTCCTTCGGGAGTTTCTTCTGTGAAGGTAACAGCAAAGGCGGCTGATACAAAGGCAAAGGTAGCCGTTTCGGGCGGATCAAACCTCGTTGCAGGCGCGGATAATAAAGTAACTGTTACATGTACAGCGGAAAGCGGGGCAAAGAAGGTTTACACAATAACTGTAAAGCGCGCGGCGCTTCCCGAGACAACTGCACCTAATCAGCCCGATAAGACGGATGCACCCGATATACCCGTTATTGATACAACACTTGTTGACGAGCTTACAGGTGTTTCCTGCTTCATTCCCGCAGGAAAAGCACCCGCTGGTACAGAATTTATGATACAGGAAATAACAAGCGGTGACGAATACGATATTTGCGCTGCGGCGGCAAAAGAAGGCACATTCAAGTTCTACAACCCTGCACTTATTGCAAACGGTGTACAGGTACAGCCCACGGGAACTGTTAAAATGACGTTCCCTGCACTTGAAGGAATTGATTCCGAAAGCGCACACGTTTACTCTGTGGTTGGCGGAGTACTCACGGAGATCCCCTTCACATCTGTAGACGGACAAGTTGTTATTGAAACACATGAGGTCGTTCCCGTTGCAATATTTGCATCAGCTGTTGACGGTTCTTCGACGGAAACAGGTGTTGAAACGGAAGCACCTGATACAGATATCCAATCGGGCGAAGAAAGCGAAACGGAAGGTACAGGAACTACTTCGGAAAATAAATCCGGTATTGCAGTATCTGTTCTCGTAGTATCTGTTGTTGCGGCATTCCTTGTCGGTATGGCAGGCGGTATTGTGATCGGAGCGGCACTTAAGTCAAAAAAGAACAAAGAATCTGAATAAATATAGTAAAATCGCATAAAAATTATATATAAAAACAATTTATAATGGGGTTTTGACCGAAAAAAGGTCAAAACCCCAAATGTTTTTTCGGCTTTTTTTACAGTGTCAAAGTTTGTTTTTTGTGCAAATTTGCTATAAAAATAAAAAAAACAATTTAAAGTATTGACAAATTTGAGTTTGCTTGCTATAATGAATCTACCATGTAAACTATATTTTTTAAGGAGGAAACATGAAAAAAATATTATCAGTTTTACTTGTAGCAGTAATGGTTCTCGCTATCGTTCCCTTTACTGCAAGCGCAGCGGCAAATTGGACAACTATTGCTGATTCCGCTAACGCATATTCGAACCTCGACTATGTTTCAAGTGCTGACTACAATGACGTTCTTTTGACTGTCGGTGGCGGCAACGGTACAGATGTATCAGTAAGCATGTCAAAGGGTTCAAAGACACACGTTACATTCTTCGGTTGGTTTGCTATCGATACACAGGATATCTCCGCTTACGGTTACTCCATAAACGGCGCTTCTGTTGTATATGATGCATCCTTCAAGGGCGCAGGAGTAGGTGTTAACCAGACTTACAGCGCTCGTTACTACACACAGGTTCCTGTAACAGGACTTAGTGAAGGTACACACAAGCTTTACAACTACGTAAAGCTCGCTGACGGTAGCGAATATATCGTTGGCACAATCAATCTCACACTCACAGCTACAGCTGTTGCAGGTGAAACAATCCCCGGCCTTTACACAGGTGATCTTTCCGTTTTGAATATGGACTTCCAGAATGACGTATTCACAAGCGGTTTTGACATCACAACACCAGGTACATCAGGTAACCCCCTCAGAAGCCAGTGGACACCCCGTCTTGCAGCTGGTGACGCACCTGTTATCGCGGTTAGCGGTACAAACAAGTATGCTCAGCTCAACGGCTTCTTCGAGCTTACACCTGACTACAGATGGAATACTCCTTACGAATTCAGTGTTGACGTTAAGGGATATTCAGGCAATGCTGCAGGTATCTTCATTAACTACGCAAATGACACAGCTGAAGCTACATCCGCTGACACAGATACACACTTCCCGCTTTATGAAGCTCCTTTAGCGGGCACAAATGCATACAGTGGTCAGACAGGTATCTTCTTGCGCCTCGTAAGTGCTACAACAATGGAGATCGTTGTTTATACATTTGACGAAGCAAACACAAACTGGGATAGTTATGTAGGTAAGATATCCGCAACAGTTACAGTTCCTTCACTTGATTCTTTCCAGACGGTCAACGTAAAGGATGATAACCAGGGCAAGATCACAATCGCGGTTGCCGGTAATGTTGTTGCTACTATCAAGTACTCCAATGACGGTGTATACAGCAACTTCGCTTGCGGTAACTGGGGTGACCTCTCTGAGAGATACTACAAGACAGCTACTATTTATGATGCATCCGGCGCAGCTGTTGCTACTACAGATAAGGCTCTTGTTTCCTACTACAAGAGAGTTGGTTTCGGTGCACGTGCTTGCTCTTTCGCAATTGATAATATCGTAGTAAGTGCATACACAGCTCCCGTAACATCTCTTGCAGTAAGCATTCCTACAGATCTCGTTGCAACACCCGGTGCAAAGCTTACAGTTCCTGTAGTTCTCACAGGCGATGCTTCCATTCTTTATGCTAACGGTACTGTTAAGTACAACAAGGCTCTTACATTCTCCGGATACAGCATAGGTAATGTATTTACATCGTTTGATTCCTCTTCAAAGATAGCAAACTCATCTGCTGACGGTGAAGTTGATATCGTTCTTTTGGATGGCGCTTTTGAAGAACGTGTTGCTAACGGCACACTTATTAAGCTTAACTTCACAGTTCCTGCAAACGCTGCAAACGGTACGGTTTACACATTTGAATATGTTCCTGCCACAATCGGCGATGCATTCCTTGATTTTGACGAAACAGAGTACCTTCCTACATCTGTTACGGCAGGTAAGGCAACAGTAGTTGTAGAAGAAGAACCTGTTGTTACTCCTGAAAACCTTGAAATCACATCAAGCAGCCTTTACACTATCGACGAAACAAACGGTGCTGCAATCGTTAAAGCTTCCGGTAAGACAGGCGAAAGCTTGACAAAGTTTATGGCAAACATTGCAACAGACGCAGAATTCGTTCAGGTAGTTAATGCTTCCGGCGCTGTTCAGACATCTGTAACAAGACTTACAACAGGCTACAAGGTTCAGCTCCTTGATGCTGCTGGTAACGTAGCTAAGACATACACAATCGTTGTTCTTGGTGATACTGACCGTAATGGTCGTTACGCGGTTTCCGACGTTGCTGGTGTACAGACTGCTGTTTCCATTACAAAGCCTGCAAGGGGCACAATTGACTTCATTGAAGTTAATGTTGATGGTAACTCAAGACTTTCAGTTGCTGATGCAGCTAAACTTCAGTCTTTCTTGTCTAACGGTAATTGGTAATTAGTTCGATATAACAGGTTGATTATCAATCTTTAAATAAGACTCACCTTTTGGTGAGTCTTATTTTTTTCACAAAACTATTTATTCAATGGGTATAACCATATAGAGTTTATAGTTGTATACAATAATAAAAGCAAAATAGTTTGCGGCGATATTAAGCATATTGTCAGTATTAGGTAATTGTAATGAGGCTGTATTAATAAACAAACTATTATTTCTCTTACTATCCGCGGATTGAAAAAAATGTATTGACTTTTAGGTTAAAAAAATAATAATAATTTTCGTTTTATATTGACATTTTCATTATTATTTATTATAATATTACATAGTGATATTATAAGGAGAAATAGCGAATGAAACACAGAAGCACTAACAAAAATATTATCACAGTCGTTTTGTCACTTGCATTGTTGCTTGTTTGTACTGCAAGTATAGTTTCTTGCGGCGGTGATGATTCGGAGACATTGTTCCCTGAATACACAGGCGATATATGGACACTTTATCCTGTAGAAAGCGGATTGATAGAAGAAACAGGCCACATAGAAGCAGATTCGAATGATAATATCATTGATGCAGGATTTTTTACAGCTCCCGTTTCAGAAAATGATGAAATCGGAACTGAAACAAATGCAGCGGACGAGACAAACTCGTTTGACGAAGAAACAAAAAAAAATGATAATAACGTAACGGATGCTGCGGAAACAACAGCCCATGTTATCGGACCGTACGACGGAATACACAATTGGCCGAGTGATGAATTTGATCACAGTGGGTACAAACCTCTTAATCCTGTTACAACTGCTGTAAACTGAGTTAGATGCCGACATATAAAATTGCCGATCTTATAATAGAGTTTGAGCCGTATATAGAATCACTTGCAAAGCTTGCCGAACCGTACAGGGTCACGGCCGATGCCCCGGATATAAAGGTCGAGCTTACGCGTGAAGACATCAAAAACGAAAAGAAAATTTTCAAGGATGCTTCCGCGGAGAGTCTTGTATATACCGCTATATACCGAAAAATATGCACGAGAATTTTGGATTACGATGCATTTGTTTTCCATTCGTCGGCGATAGTGCTTGACGGTGAGGCATATTTATTCACCGCTGTAAGCGGTACGGGGAAATCAACACATACATCACTGTGGCTTGAGCATTTCGGCGACCGTGCATTTATTATAAATGATGACAAGCCCATCGTACGTTTTATTGACGGTCAGTACCGCGTTTACGGTACTCCGTGGTGCGGTAAAGACGGAATAAACCGGAACACCTCCGCGCCGATAAAAGGTGTATGTTTTCTGCACAGAGGCGAAAAAAATTCAATAAAACCGAAAGCGGCGCAGGATGCATTGGTTCCGCTTCTCAATCAGGCATACCGTCCCTTTGATGAAGAATATTCAATAAAATTCTTTAATGAACTGGACAGGTTTATGCAAAAGGTAAAGTTTTACGATCTGTATTGTAATATATCCCATGAAGCCGTTGAGGTTTCATATAACGGAATGAAATAAATTCAGAAAGAGAGTATTATGTTTATAAAGACAAAACCCGGTTTTCTTTTGAGAGAAATCGGTCAGACATACATTGTTGTGCCCGTTGGCGCAGAAGCACAGAAGTTTAACGGAATCATTAAGTTGAACAAAACGGGCAGATTTTTGTGGGAAACAGTTTCCGAAGGCATTGAGTTTGAGGAACTTGTGAATGCCGTTCTCGATGAATATGAGATAGATGAAGAGGTTGCACGTAAGGATGTACAGACTTTTGTAGAAAAGGCGAGCGCTGCAAATTTAATTGAAATGAAGCAGAAAGGATAATTGCATCTTTGCAATAAGAATGAAATGAAAAAACAAATTGATTTAACCTCACTTTTTAATCTTTACAAGCAACATATCGTTTGGATATTGATAGTGTCTATTTTGTCAGGCGTTGGAGGGTACGTTTACTCTAAGGTGTTTGTTGAACCGATGTATACTTCCACAGCAAAAATGTATATCATAGCACAGCTTGACGAAGAAGGACGTACTTCGGCTTCCATTCTTACATCTTCAAGACGTTTGCTTGATACGTACAGCGCTATCTTGCTTCAGGGTGAAGATTTTCTCAGAGAACTTGGCGAGTCCTTGCCTGTAAAGATGACAACATCCCAGCTTAGGAGCTGTATTTCGCTGTCCTCGGTGCAGGATACGGAAATAATGAAGATCTCTGTAACGACGATAGACAAGAATCTTTCTTACGAGATATGTAAGAAATTTTCCGATGCCGCACCTGCGGTTCTGCAGGAAGTTGCGGAAGCAGGTCATGTTAAGCTCTTTTCAGAGCCGACAAAGCCTCTTGCGCGCTCTTATCCGGATAATGTTCAATTTGCCGTAACAGGTATTGCGGTTGGTTTTTTGGTTTACTGTGCCGCACTTTTCCTGTTCTATATTTTCGATAATTCTATCAAGAGTGCCGATGACGTAAAAGACAGACTCGGTATGCCTGTTCTCGGTGAAGTTCCTTCATTCGATAAGAAAACAAAAAGCAACAAAAAAGTAACAAGCTCAAATGTTGCAAAAAAAGAAAGCGGAGAATGATGACAGATGAGTAAGAAAAAGAACGGTTATTCATACGGTTATGGTTACGGATATGGGTATAAGAAAGACAATTCTTCACTTGTAAAGGAATCGTATAAAACTATAAGAACAAATCTCATATATGCACTCGCAGGTGCTGACAGAAAGGTTATCGCTGTATCGTCCCCCACACCGTCCGACGGTAAATCCACAACATCGTCCAATCTTGCGGTAACAATTGCACAAACGGGCAATTCTGTGCTTCTTATTGATGCGGACTTACGTAAGCCTACGATACACAAGCTCTTCCGTATGACGAATGAAGACGGACTTTCAAAGGTATTAAGTAAGCAAATTCCGGTAGAGCAGGCAATCAAAAAGGATGTAAAGCCCAATCTTTCAATTATTACATCGGGTCCCATTCCCCCGAACCCTTCAGAGCTTTTGAGTATGCCCATATATGAGCAGACGATAGATCAGCTTGCAGATAAGTATGATTATATAATAATCGATACACCTCCTGTAAATATAGTTTCCGACTGTCAGCTTATTGTCCGTGCGGTTCAGGGTATTGTGTTCGTTGTAAGATATAAGGTGTCGCAGTATAAGGATCTTGAGCTTGCAGCAGAAAATATCCGCAACATTGACGGTAATATACTCGGTGTTGTGATAAATGACGTAAAAGAACGCAAAGGACCGTTGTCCCGTAGATATTACAGGCATTATTATTCATATGTCGACAATGAAGTACAGTGAGAGAATGTTGGTTGATTTCCATACACATATTCTCCCGAAAATTGATGACGGCTCCCGGCAGGTTGATTTGAGCGTTAAGATGCTTGAGCGCTTGCGCAATCAGGGTGTTGGTTACTGTGTGCTTACGCCTCACTATTACAAGACAAAGGAACCGGTTGAAGAATTCATTAGGCGGCGAGAAGAATCGTACAGGATACTAAGAGAATCCTATGACGAGGGCAATTCGCCGCTCTTGTCTTTGGGTGCGGAAGTTCATATGTCGCACGGACTTTCCGATGTTGATCTTTCTCCTTTGTGTATGGGTAATTCTAATGTTATCATGGTGGAATTTCCTATTGATAAGCTTCAATATTGGATGATGGACGAAATTGAGCATATTGCGTTTGAACAGAATATTGTTCCCATGATAGCACACGTTGACAGATTAATAACCAGATACAAAGAAAAAGATCTGCAACAGTTGTTTGAGTTTGAAGACTTTATATTTCAGATCAACAATGATGCTTTGTTGAATTTCAAAAAGCGTCTCAGTATTTTCAAATATTATGAAGATTGGCGCGGGTTTGTCATTGGAAGTGATACACATGATATGTCCAGAAGGGCGCCTAATTTTGACAAAGCGGTGAAAAAGTTAGATTCTATACCGTTAGGAAAGAGATTTGCCGAAAATGTGCACAATACGAGCGATTATGTTGCAAAATGTATATTCGGTAAAAATGCGGTGGAAAAGAAGAGAAAATGAATATTGAGAAAATATGTGAAATTTTCGGTATTAAAGGCACAATGACAGATTGCCTCACTATCAAAACCGGAAATATCAATAAAACTTACAAAGTGACATTTGATGATAGTGGCGTGAAAACGGATTATATAGTTCAGGATATAAATAAATTTGTGTTTAAAGATCCCGATCATATAATGAAAAATATAGATGCGGTCACAACACATCTGTTGAAAAAATTCGGCGATGATTCCGAGAGAAATGTTTTGGATTTCCTTAAAACATCAGACGGTGCGAATTATTTTATAGACGATGAAGACCGTTTTATGCGTTGTTATAAATTCATTCCGGATTCCGTTACATACGATGTGTTTGATGATCCTAAGGTTTTGTACCGTGCCGGTACGGCGTTCGGTAGATTCCAGATGCAGCTTGCCGATTTTGATGCGTCAACACTTTACGAAATAATCCCGGACTTTCATAACACAGCGGCACGTTATGAAGCGCTGAAGAAGGTCGCTTTGAATGATGAGTATTTTTTGAAGTCGGAAGTATCTGAGGAGCTTGAATTTCTGCTTGCAAACGAAGAACTTGCCGCGTCACTTGTAAAAAAGCTGAATGACGGAATAATCCCGCTTCGTGTTACACACAATGATACAAAATGTAATAATGTTCTTTTTGATATCAATACGGATCTCCCGCTTGCTGTTATCGATCTTGATACGGTTATGCCGGGACTCACAGCGTATGATTTCGGTGATGCGGTTCGTTTTGCGGCAAATACGGCGGCAGAGGATGAGGCAGATATTTCCCGTGTCAGCCTTGACCTTGATAAATATGATGCGTTTGCCGGCGGTTTTGTTTCTCAGGTAGCAGAGGCGCTTACAAAGGCAGAAATTGAAACACTGTATCTTGGGCCTATAGTTATGGCGCTTGAGCTTGCATCGAGATTTTTGGCTGACTATCTTGACGGAAGCAGATATTTCAAATGCGATTACGAAAAGCATAACCTTGTACGGGCAAGATGTCAGATCGCACTTGCAAAGGATATGATCAAAAAGATTCCTGAAACCCGGGCTATAATTGAAAGATATGCAAAATAACACAAATGAAAATCTTATAGAGCCTGTAAAAGCAGGCAGAAAGAAAAAGAAAGCTGCGCGCGTGGCAATCATCATTTTGGCGGTACTCATTGCTGTAATTCTTGTTATCTTGACCGTTGTTGTAAGCGTTTTCGTGAATTACTATAATAAGTTCAAAGATCCCGATGCGCCGGAGATACTCGATAACCCGGGAACGTATGTTGCCGATATCGATAACCCGATAGGTATTATAGACGGCACGGTGGATCCGTCTGACACTCTTGCTGAGGAAGACGAGGTTCACGGCGGTGTTACCGAAGGCGAGGCGGAGGATCCGTCATCCGGTAATTCCGGCTCAAGCGGAGGTAACAGACCTAACAAAGTTCCGGCGTATGACCATTTAACAACGAATTATGAAGGAAAAATACCGATATATAAGGTTAATCAGAAATCGCCGGATGTAATAAATATCGTCGTTGTCGGACGTGATGCGAACTCTTATTACGGCAGGGCGGACTCTGCGATGGTAGTGTCATACAACAAAAAGACGAATGATGTAAAGATAGTTTCGCTTTTGCGTGACTGCTATGTGCCCATCGAGGGATTTAACAGTAACAAACTCGGCCACGCACTGTCGTATGGCGGTATCGGATTGTATATCAATACGGTCAATGAGATACTTGATCTCGATATTCAGCACTATATTGTTATGGATTTCAACGGCGTTGAAAAGGTAGTGGATCAGCTTGGCGGAATTGAAGTCAAACTGACGCAAAAAGAAGTTGATTATTACAAACGTATGGGCTATAACTTTACAGCAGGTGTGAACCATCTTAATGGTAAACAGGCTCTGAGTCATTGCCGCAACAGAAGTCTGTCGGGTGCTGATTTTGAAAGAACAAGAAGACAAAGAGATGTAATTACGGCAATATACCAAAAGGCATTTTCTTTGGGGCTTTCAAAATGTATGGATGTTGCGAATACAATATCGAAGTACCTTAAGATGAATATCCCCATGACGTCTTGCCTTGAGGTTATTACAGATGTATTTGCGGCAGGCGGCGTCAATATGGACGCTGCGGCGATGCCGTTTAACGGCACGTGGGAATACGGTTACGCAAAGCCGCCGGGTTATACAGGCAGTATGAGCGTTGTTAAAATAAACATACGCGAAAACAGAGAAGCCATAAATAAATTTATATACGGCTATTACAATCCGTAACATTGTAACGAATATATGAAAAAGGCAGAGAATGTGAGACTTCTTTGCCTTTTTTTGATTGGAAATAACCGCCGGTTATGAGTTGCCGAGCAGTTGACGGCCATTCTTGTTGTATATTTTGTACAAGTGCTAAAGTTAAATTTTGTCAAAAATCACAATCAGTGATTTATTGACAGAAAAAAAGTTTTATGCTATAATTAATTCAGAAAAGGCACAAATGTTATTCTAAAGATTCATTACAGCCTTAAATATAACAAGAAAGAGGTGATACCGATGGCAAGTTTGTTGAGATGATTTTGATTTAATAAACGCGGAGGATATCGTTATGAAAAAATTATTGTCAATTGTTATTTGTTCTGTTTTACTGCTATCACTTTTTGCCATGACATCGTTGGCAACACCTAAAATAACACTTGATGAAGCGGAAGACCTTATACGGCAAATGGTTGATTACAAATATACCGTTTTGGGTGACATCAAGGACAGCGAATATATAATAGACATTCAAAACTTCCGAGGTGAGCCTGTTACTGATAAAGCCGTCTTAAAAGCGCTTCGCAAAGAAACAGGAATTGATGAAAGTCATGTTGGCATCATATTTTACGAGCTTCAGGGAGAGTACGGCAAGGCATCGTTTTGGTTTGACCGATTGAGAAATTTTTTGACTGATAAATATGTCGAGGAGAATTTGAAGCTTGACTATGCACTCGTTCAGGTAGGAGAAAATGCATATACTGTATCAAGCATAGCGTATGATCTGGCGCCGGGTTATCCGACTTTGGCATACGGAAAATCTATAAGCGATTGTATAACATTTATTGACGATGATACGGTAATGTTTGAAGCATCATACAACGATGAAGATACAAAACGTCAAATAGATTTTGAATATACGGAAAACGGCTGGCGTATTTCAGGCGGTAAGGGGGCAAAGAGCTTTCTTCGCTATGCTTGGAAAAACAGCAACGTACAAAACCCCGAAACGGGTGATGGTGTGACGGTTATCATCGCTTGCTTGGCGGTATCAATGCTCGGTGTCGGATTAACAGTAAAAAAACGTAGGTATACAAATATAGCATAGCATAAGGGAGGACATTATTATGAAAAGGTTATTATCATTATTCCTGTGCATCACACTGTT
>JAZNEN010000047.1:0-1756 GCA_045588615.1 Eubacteriales bacterium | reverse complement strand
TGAATATAGATGCAAATTCATTTACGATGCTTATAATCGGTACGGATTATCAGCCGAATATTTTCAATGATTACCGTGTATTTCTCCCCTCTAATGCAAAGGCGGAGGATTACGTTAAAAATTCAAGACATTACACTGCTGACACGATACTTATAATTCATGCTGATAAAGAAACGGGCGATTTTCTTATAACATCTCTGCCGAAGACAACAAAGGTCACGTCTCACGGAGTTGTGACGACTCTCGGTGAAGCATATGAAACGGTTACAATAGATTATTTCAAGCAGCTTATAACATCAATAATAAGTCTTTCCATTGATTACTGCATAGAAATGCAGGTCAATATGGCAAGAGATGTTATTGATTTTATGTACCCGACGGGCATACCGTATGAGGTACCGTACAATATGTATTATGTCAACGAGGAGGAAAGGGTGCTTATGCCCGGCACTTCTCTTGATGACTATGAATATGAGTACGATGAAAACGGAAATATTATAAATATGCCCGGCACACCGTTCACCATCGACCTTAAACAGGGTATGCAACGGCTTGACGGTGAAAAATCCACTCATCTTTTGCGTTACCATCTCCACAAGGACGGTGAGAGCAAACGGTGCGAGATCGCAATTAATTTCTTCATGACTGTTGCTGATATGAGCTTTTCTTATTCAGACGAAGACGTTTTGGCAACAATGGGCGGACTTAATAAGATAATGACAAGCACTGACGGAAGAACAGATATTAACGAAAACGACGCTGAAAATATACTTGAAATGTTCAAAAATTACACTTTGTTTAATGTAAAAACTCTGACAATACCGGGTGAATACAAGACAGAGGGCGAAAAACAGTATTTTGAGTATACATATTCCGCAGTACACAATATTTTTTCAAGTTATAAATAAAATACATATAGAGAAGGATCGGTTTTTGTTATGAACAATAATGAAAAGACAATGGAAAAGATCGTTGCACTCTGTAAAAACAGAGGATATATTTTCGCAGGCTCTGAAATATACGGCGGTCTTGCAAACGCTTGGGACTACGGCCCTTTGGGTGTTGAACTCAAAAACAACGTAAAAAGAGCTTGGTGGAAAAAGTTTGTACAAATGTCACCCTACAATGTAGGTCTTGACAGCGCAATACTTATGAACCCCCAGACATGGGTTGCCTCAGGTCACGTAGGCGGTTTTACTGACCCTCTTATGTACTGCCGTGTTTGCCGTGCACGTCACAGAGCAGACAAGCTTATCGAGGATTATGCCGCTGAAAACGGAATAGAGATCAATGTCGGCGGTTGGACAAACGCTCAGCTTGCTGATTACATCAAGGAAAACCGCATCAAGTGTCCCGACTGCGGCTCTTGCGACTTCACAGACGTAAGAAAGTTCAATCTTATGTTCAAGACATTTATGGGTGTAACGGAGGACAGCGCATCCGAACTTTATCTCCGCCCCGAAACAGCACAGGGTATTTTTGTAAACTTCAAGAATGTTGCAAGAACAACAAGAAAGAAGCTTCCCTTTGGTATTGCACAGGTAGGTAAATCCTTCAGAAATGAGATCACACCCGGTAACTTCATATTCAGAACAAGAGAATTTGAACAGATGGAGCTTGAATTCTTCTGTAAGCCCGGCACCGACCTTGAGTGGTTTGCGTATTGGAAGGACTACTGTGCTAATTTCCTTTACAACTTGGGTATGAAAAAGGAAAATCTTCGCCTAAGAGACCATGACCCCGAGGAGCTTTGCTT
>JAZNEN010000046.1:0-2212 GCA_045588615.1 Eubacteriales bacterium | reverse complement strand
AAATTAAAATTTTACCTTTTCTTTACCTTTTTATTTTCGGTTTTTTCTCCCTGTCGATAAGTGATATAATATTGTCTGAGAAAAATATAAATAAAATCAGAAATACACCAACACCTATTGAAATATAAGTTCCCGGCGGATATTTCACCCATAAAATCAGATTGCCTATTTTCGGAATGACAAATTTCGGAACACCCACAATGTCATCGGCATCTATAAATTCAGGATACGATTCCTTTGCGTTATCGCCTTTGGTCACAAAGACACGGTCAGTTTCACCGTAAAGCATGGCTGTTTCGATAATTCGGTGTGTTGCAACAACATTATTTGTCACTTTGTAGGTTATAACGTCACCTACGTCGAGTGTATCCACGTCAACATCTTCAACGTATATCAAAGAACCGAGGGAGTAATCAGGCTCCATTGTTTTATCAATTATAACATACAGCGAAATGTCCAATATTTTTACCGTCAAAATGGTAAGAGCTAAAAGACATGTCAAGCAAACTATGACTATCCGTGCAGTTTTTACAGCAGTTTTTAAAGCCTTTTTTGTTTTGCTTTGCGGATTGCAAATGTTTTTACTGTTCATCTGATATTTCTATCTGAAATCTTTTGTCAACGGGATGTTCTTCAAATGCTGCTTTATATGCAGCTTCTTTAATAGGTCCGAGATCGCTTCTTGATATTCCGGCGTTAAAGTTCAGATCACGTACATCGTATTTGAAAATGGTCGAAAATATTGTACATGCAGCAAGCACACTTCCGGCTTTTGAAGGATGTGAATGGTCAGGATCGTATATTTCAATGTTGGTATTTTCGAATATATCCTTGAATGCGACACCAACGAGCGCAACGTCGGCACCGACTGAATTTGCCATTGCCGTGTATGCCGCACGGTTTTTCATTTCCATGGTTGCCGTATCACCGCCGTGCGTAGGTAACAGATGATATCCCGTCTTGTATCCCCATGTTTCAAAGAAAACAATTTTGGAATCCGTATATCTTTCTATTTTTCTAACAAGAGCACGTGCGCCCGAAATGAAATTTGATGGAGTTTTTGCGGGATTTCCGCTTTGATCCTGAAGAACAATGAAATCATATTCGTTAGCGGATAATTTGTTTTTTACGATACTTCCGTATTCATCTGTAGAGTCTGCAAATTGGAAAAGATAGTATCCGCCTCTTGTGACGCTGTCAACCTTTACATTATAGCCTGCGGCATCGCAAATGGATTGGAAAATAACCTCGGGCATATCGTTACAGTAAGTATAGCTGTTGCCGATGAAAAGCACGGAATACTCCTTGTCCTTCGGCAAAGATGTATCAGCAGGCTCCGTTTCGGCGGGTTCAGTTTCGGTTTCTTTTTGTAATTCCGTAGCCCCTGCCTGTGTTGATGAGTTTTCGGTGCTGTCGCTCGCTGTGCCTGATGATGTGCATCCCGATACTGCTGAAAGCAAAAGGGCGGATGATGTTAAAAGTATGAAAAATTTTTTCAAGTTCATTTTGTGTTCTTCCTTTTCTAATTAAACTTTTGAAATGTTATTGCTGGTAATAGGGAATTATTCCTCTGTTATCCACCTTGCGTCAGTCGGTATCTCAATGTATTCAGCTTCTGTAAGGTATTCGTCTACGATATCACTGTCATTTGTGGCAATAAGCCTGAAAGGACGGACAGATGTGATGTCTTCTTTTGTAAGACCGAGACATCTGGTGATGTTTTTCATATGGAAGCCCTGTATGGCAATATTGAAAATTGCATCGTCATTTATAGGTTCTTCGTTGAATTTGATAGATTTTACGGTCTTTTCCTTTGCCGAAACAACGATTTGTACATCTTTTGAAAACTGATAAAATTCTGTGTGTACACCTCCGAAAACCTCGGGGCGGAATATGTGATGGATCATCTTTTTTATGTGTGAACCTTTGACCGTCAAGCGGTAAAGCTCGTCGCCGAATGGGAACATTTCAAGCAGGTCACCGTATTCGACGATGGGGCCGAAGGTTTCAGCACGCAGACTTCCCGATGCTATGATCGCAATGTCAAGACCGAAATAATCACGTATAACATCGCAGAAAAGCTTTCCTACTTCGGTTTCACAGTCACGTCTGGGGTGTGTGATCTGTCTTTCGAGTCTTGTTATATATCTGCTGTATTTTTCGGTAGTTTCCGAATTGTACTTATAAATTATTTCTTCTAATGCTTCATCTT
>JAZNEN010000045.1:0-3145 GCA_045588615.1 Eubacteriales bacterium | reverse complement strand
TCTGTCCTTGCCCAAATATGCAATAATATCGGATATCCGGACAACTGCCCCCTCAAGTGTACACGGCATCATATGATTTGAAAATGATATATCGCAGGTGCATTTTTCCATCAGCTCGTCAAACTCCTCAAAGCTTGATATCGGAACAGGGGTGTATTCTTCAAGCTCAAGCTCACCGTTGTGGGCGGCTATATCATGAAGAGTTTGTAAGGATATATTGTAAGGGAAAATTTTATCAAGCACACGCACCGATTGAAGATTGTGCAGAAAACGTTTTCCTGTGTGCTCATAGTAAAGCTTGTCTAAATGCCGCTCACCCGTGTGTGCAAAGGCAGGGTGTCCCAGATCGTGTCCAAGTGCGATGGCTTCGATAAGGTCAAGATTCAGATGCAATACGCTGCCTATCGTCCTTGCTATTCTTGAAACAAGCTGGACGTGAAGATTTCTTCTTGTTATATCATCGTTTTTATAAAAAGAAAAAACCTGTGTTTTATCGGCATATCTGTTGAAATAAGGGCAGTGCATTACCTTATCTATATCACGCACAAACGGCTTGCGCCATACATTCGCCCTATCATTTTCGGGACGTCTTCTTATTACATTGTTATCGTCAAACCCCATATTTTTATAAGTTGAGGTGTTGTTTTCATATTCTATAATTTTGCATAATTCTTCAGAAAGAATTTCGTATTTAAGCATATTTTACTCCGTAGATCATTTGTTTTTCAGTGTTGCTTTTTTCCAACATCTGTGGCACATCGCAACATAGGAATCGTTACCGCCTATCAGTATCTGGCCGCCTTCTGTTACAACATCTCCCATATTGTTTATACGTGCATTGACGATTGCTTTTTCTCCGCAAGAGCATATTGTTTTTATTTCCGTTATTGAATCCGCAATTTCAAAAAGCCTCCTGCTTCCTTCAAACAGATTTGTAAGAAAGTCTGTGCGCAGACCGAAGCAAAGCACAGGAATATTAAGCGTGTCCACAATACATCTGAGCTGGTCTATTTGTGCGCTTGTGAAAAACTGACATTCGTCGGCAATTATAACGTGGCAGTCACTGTGCTTTTTAAATTCGTTGAAAATATCGGTATCTTTGGAAATAACAAAGGCATCGGCTGAAAGACCTATCCTTGAACGTACCGTATTTGTACCGTCGCGGTCATCAAGCGACGGCTTAATAAGCCAAACCTTCATGCCTCGTTCTTCATAATTGAATTTTGTTATAAGTGCATTTGCGGTTTTGGAAGAACCCATAGCACCGTATTTAAAATATAACTTTGCCATTTTTACCTCTGTAATCTTTACTTCAATATCGCGCATATTCAATATTATATCATATCATTGATTATTTTACAAGATAAAAAAATAATTTTATGCGGTAAAATAAATATATGGCATATCATATTGGTGACAATCGAAACTATGCTTGAAAATGGATAAATGAGAAAAAAGGCGTATGCGGTTTGCGTTGCAAACCATACACGCCACAGTTAGTTATTCAAACAAAAATTTTATTTAAAGAACGGTTGTATTTGTTCATTTTTCAGTGCAAGCTGTAATGTTTTTTCGGTGAGGGAAAAATCGCACACCAAAGAGTAGGGTTTGTTCACACAGTCGTCCTGCGACAAGGGAACGAAGAAAAAGTTTTTTCTGTTGTAAAGCTTACCGATGTTTTCTAAATTTGCGCCGAGGGCATCATTGGTTGCAAGGGCAATTACCGCCTTGTGTCCGCATCTTACGGTGGCTTTTGTTGCCATTGTAACGGCTGTGTCTGTAATTCCGTGGGCGAGCTTTGCTAAGGTGTTTCCCGTGCAGGGACATATGAGCATGCAGTCAAGCTGTGTTTTAGGTCCCAAAGGTTCTGCATCTTTTATGGTGTCTATCGGTGCTTTACCACAGATATCAGTGATTCTTTTTATAAGTGCTTCGTTTCTTCCGAAGCGTGTACTTGTGTTTTTTGAAATTTCGCTTATGACGGGATATATATCATAATTTTCCGTAAGCGACTTCATTATTTTTAAAGCATGCGAATGTGTGCAGAATGAGCCGCATATACCGAATCCTATCTTCAGTTTATTTTCCATGTCTACCTCTTTCTAAGTATGTTTAAAATGCCGTCTTTCAAAATTTCTCCCGCTGTTTTCGGGGCGCATTTTCCCGGTAAACTCAATGCGGAGATTGCCTTAAGACCTACCGCCTCGGCATATGTGAAATCGACACCGCCCGGCAAGGAAGCGAGATCTATTATGAGTGTTTTTTTATTCATTTTATCAATCAAAGAACGGGTAAAAATAACGCTTGGTACAGTATTGAATATTATGTCGAACTTGTATATATCTCGGTCTATATTGCGTATTTTTGTAGCCTTATAGCCGTATGCACGTGCCAAAGATAAAATCTCGTCGCGTCTTGCGCACACGGTGACATTTGCTCCGAGCGAGCGTAATTTATGCGCAAGCACACCGCCCACTCTGCCGAATCCGCATACCGCAACATCTGCACCGTGAAGAGTGAAAACGGTTTCTTTCATTGCGATTTCAACAGCACCCTCCGCTGTTGGAACGGTGTTGAGTATGGCGATATCCTCGCAGTCCATATAATCAATCAAAAAACAGTTTCGTTTTCTTGAAAGTATGCCTATCTTTTCATCGCATTTACCTGCAAAAATTACCGTGTCGGGGGTAATATTTTCAAAAACCTCGCTTATACAGCTTTTTCGTTTTGAAAAAGGTGCATTTATATTCACGCCGTCTTTTGTGTAAGGAAGCGGCAGGATAAGACAGCCGGCGCCCGATCTTGCATCTTCAAGCGAAGGGCATTTTACTGTGTATCCAAGCGGTGACTTAAATGTGTCAAATCCAAAGCAGGAAACCTCATATCCGTTTTTTCCAAGACTTTCGGCAAGGTAAGCGAAACGTTCATCTCCGCCTATAACGGAAAATTTTATGTTGTTTATATCCATAGTAAAACTCCACATACAATGATGTTACATTATATGTGGAGTTTGCTTTTTTGTGAGATTTATCAGAATGGTCTGTTGGAACCGCCTGAACTCATATTTCCGTTGCTTGTTATCAATGTTGAGCTCGTTGTAACGCTTGCACCTGTCGTTCCGCCGGAATATGTACCGCCTTCGCAT
>JAZNEN010000044.1:0-5384 GCA_045588615.1 Eubacteriales bacterium | reverse complement strand
TTGTCCATTGTTCTTGCTGCCATCATTACCTCCGGCAGGTAAAGCTCGCCGGCTTTGAATTTTTCACCTACAACGCCCATACCGGAGATCAGTCCGTCGTTAAGTATTTTTTCGGCAGATATGCCTTCGGCAAGCGCCTCTTTTATGAGTGCTTCAATTTCACGCCCTCTGCCTTTTTGTAATTTTTCGGATATTTGCTCAAGTAATGTCATACTTGTTCCTCCGTTTAATGATATACATAATGGTATGATATCACAAACCTGCCGAAAAATCAATATATTTTTCTTAAATAAATAATCTTATGACGAAGATGTGTTTAAGCATTATGAATGCTTGATCCTATTATGTTTTCAAATTTTAATCGTATGTAAAAAAAGTTTGAATACAGTTGAGAAAATGGCTCACACACTTGATTTTAACTGTATGGAATGGTAAAATTACAGTCGGTGAAACTTGTAATTTTAATTATGTGAGGATATATGCTGTTATCAAAGAAGAAGAAGCTTAAGAAGATCGCATTTTACACGGTGATATCTTTGTTAATTGCGATTGTTGTTGGACTTGCCGTAAAATTCGGAATTGACATATACAAGGAGCTAACGAAGCCTGTACGGACCTTGACGGAGCAGGAGATTCCCCTCGGAGACGGACTCAATATAATCAAAACGGGTAAGTATTCGGGAAAATATATGGAAGACGGAACGGATGACGAAGTAGAGAATGTGATGTTCATTATTTTGAAAAATAATTCATCGCGTGATCTGCAATATGCAGATGTAACTGTTTTTTCGGCAGATACAGAGTTTTTGTTTACCGCATCAAACGTACCGTCCGGTTCATCCGTAATGCTTCTTGAAAAAGGCAGACAGGAATCGAAAAAGAAGATAACCTCCGCAGAATCGAAAAATGTTGTGTTTTTTGATAAAAATATGGACATTCAAAAGTCTTTATTCAAGATACAACAGCTTGAAGGCGCGATAAAGCATGTGAGGATTCCAAAAAAAGATATCACAGAAGATATTTATCTGTACTACAAAAAGAAAAGTGAAGATGTTTATTTCGGCGGTATAACATACCTTGCGAAAGTTACGGGTGGAATGAAAGCTGATGAAATAAAACAGTTGTCAACAAAGCATTTTTTAAGTGCCGATTCGGAGATAGTTAATATAGTTTTGGTAACGGCGGCGGAATCAGAATGACGTATTTTTATAAAATCGCACAGATAACGGTGAAAGTGTCGGCACCTGACGGTATAATGTATACTGACAGCGACGTACTTACACCGTATCTTACGGATGAAACAGACGATGCCAAAAGATTTGAATTTTCGCTTTGTAACGAAATGCCCGAACCTTCGGGAAAAGAGACGGTGCACACAGGCAATGTGCGCGTGTTCTCAGCACCGTTTGGTGAGCAGAGGTATTACGGTGATATCAATTCCTCTTGGCACGGTGCTGATATGTGTGTAACGTGTGAGGATGGCTATATAAGAGTACTCGTTAAAAAAAGCAGATTTTGTCAAAGTATTACACCGCACCATGTGCTTGATGCTATGATGCTTGAGCATTTTGTGATAAACCGCGGCGGGATCTTGCTTCATTCCTCGTTTATTAAACTTGGTGAAAGAGCAATACTTTTTACAGCACCATCGGGTGTCGGTAAGTCGACACAGGCGCGTCTTTGGTGTGAGCTTGAGGGAGCAGAGCTTGTAAACGGCGACAAATCAGCAGTGTATACAGATACTGCATACGGAATACCGTTTTCGGGAAGCTCAGGTGTGCAACTGAATAAAAGTGCATCTCCTCTTGCAATAGTGTATCTTTCGCAGGCGAAGGAAAACAGCATAAAACGTATGTACGGCAGAGAAGCGTTTATGAAAATTTGGGAAGGCTGTGTTGTAAATCTCTGGAATCAAAATGATGTTGTACGTGCGATGGATAATGTGAATGATATAATAGCAAAAATACCTATATTCCATATGGCATGTACCAAGGACGGAACGTCTGTAGGATTTTTGAAAAAAGTATTATTTGAGTAAACAAGTCAATATGTACAGAGATATATTTCAGCTAAAATCTATACTGCATACACCGCTGACGGAATGTAATTTTCTCAGCGGTGTGTATTTTTGAAATTGACAAAGAGACGATTGTGTGTTATACTCATTTCAACATCTTTAAAGAGGGATCTTATGAAAACTGTTAATATATATACAGACGGTGCTTGCAGGGGAAATCCCGGTCCCGGCGGCTGGGGAGCTGTGCTTACTTACGGAGAAAAAGAAAAACGCATATGCGGCGGTGATGGTGAAACGACAAACAACAAAATGGAGCTTACTGCTGTCATTGAGGCGCTTAAGCTTTTAAAATACCCGTGTCATATCGTTTTGTGCTCCGATTCAAAATACGTTATCGACGGTTTAAAGCTTGGCTGGGCAAAGAATTGGAAGAAAAAGGGCTGGAAAAAAAGCGACGGAAAGCCGGCGCTTAATCCCGAACTGTGGGATGAGCTTTTGTCACTTTCCGATATGCACGAAATGGAATACGTCTGTGTGAAAGGTCATAACGGCCATAAATATAATGAGATATGTGACGAAATGGCAACATCAGAGGCTGATAAATACGGCGGTGCTAAATGAAAAAATACGCTCTTGTCACAGGTGCAACATCGGGTATAGGTAAAGAGATCGCATTTAAGCTTGCCCAAAAAGGCTTTTGTGTTATCGCTTGCGGAAGAAATAAAAAATCACTTACAGAGCTTATGGAAAAGTATGGAATGACAGCTCATATGTGTGATCTTTCTGATAAAAACGAATGTTTATCTCTGTGGAAAAAATATAAAATGCTTGATATGCGTGTAGTTGTAAACTGCGCAGGCTTCGGATACGTTTCCGATTTTGACGGTATTACCGTCGAAGACGACGTTAAAATGATAAATGTCAATGTAACGGCGACACAAATACTTACAAAGCTGTTTTCATCGTCGATGAAAAGCGGTGTTATACTCAATGTTTGTTCAGCAGCCGCATTTTCTCCTGAACCTCTTATGGCATCATATGCCGCATCAAAGGCATATATCTATTCATATAGCCGCGCAGTGGATTATGAATTGAAAAAACGAAAATCAAAGGTGCGTGTACGTCTTTTGTGCCCGGGGGCAGTGAATACTCCGTTTGAAAAAACGGCAGGAGTTAAGAATCCTTTACCGTCAATGAGCGCCGATGAATGTGCTGAATATGCAATAAAAGCCATTGAGGGCGGCAAAACGGTGACAGTACCGGGTATCCCTATGAAAATGTCACGCTTACTTTCCAAAATTTCTCCTGAAAAAATCATACTGTACGTTCAGTACAAAATACAAGGATCAAAAAGATAAAATGTCATTTTTGAAGAAAATAGCAGTCATACTCCTTTTATCAATGACTGTTTTTAATTTGTTCGGTATAGCTTTCTTTGCATCCGAAGAGTGCGCACCTGTAATTTACCGCGATTTTCTGATTTCTCAGGAAACAGACGTCTATGATACATTTTTGAAAAATTCCGAAAGAATGAAAGACGGTAATTCAGCCGTGAAGATATATTTGAAAGAAAACATTCAAAAAGAGGAAATTGGGAAAACACTGCAAAGGGCATCTGCAGCCTTTGTGCTCGATCATCCGGAATGCTTCTGGATATCTTACGAAAGACTTTCTTTTACATATATTGACTCACCAAATGGGATATCGGAAATTACGGCAAAGAAAAAAGACGGTGTTGAATATTATTATCCGTCAGCTTATACTTCGCCCGATCAGGTTGAAACAGATTGTAAACTGATAGAAGAAAAAGCAGAAGAAATAGTAAAAAAAGCTGAAAAATATCCTACAGCTTATGAAAAAATAAAGTATTTCCATGATTATTTATGTAAAAACAATGTTTATAACGAATATGTAAAAGAGGGCGAAACCGACAAGGCTGATTTAAGCGCATGGGGTGCGGTATCGGCTTTTACAAGTAATAACGATCCTGAAAAAGGACCCGTGTGCGAAGGATATGCCAAGGCGTTCAAGATACTTTGTGACAGGATCGGTATTCCGTGCGTACTTATTCCCGGAGACGGTATAACAGACGGACAGGCACCTGCCCCGCATATGTGGTGCGCGGTCATGCTTTCGGAAAAATGGTACGGTGTCGATATCACCTGGGATGACGGGGTGACAAGTGACGGAACAAATGTCATGCGCTATAACTATTTTCTTGCCGGTAATAATACCGATAGTTTTTCAAAGACGCATATTCCGAATGTGGAAAAATATTTTGAAACATACCTCCCCACACCGTCTCTGGCAGATGAAAAGTACGAATGCAAAGACGGGGAAGGATGCTTTGTTGAGGTGTCTGCCGTTTCCGCTGTGTACGGCGAGAAAGCAGAGGTCATCATAAAACTTACAGATTCAATTAAAAAGCCAAAAGACGGGACGGTAACGCTTTACAAAACGTCAGTTGCCGAAAACAATGCGATCGGTGTATGTAAGACAAAAGACGGCATATGCAGTATTGTTTTTGACACGTCGATGCTATCCGTTGTAAACAATAAAAAAATCGTTGCCGCATATATGCCGGCTGATGGCGAAGTGTGTATTTCAAGTGCTTTGTGCACTGTTATGCCTAAAGAGCTTAAGCTGGATACGTCTGCTGTTTCTGTTTTGTATTCAGACAATATACCGTATCTTTCGGGTAATGTTATGAGTGAAACAGGCGACAGGATCACGTATACTGTAAAAAGCGAAGTATCAGAAGACAGAAAGAAAATGACGGTGCGTTATAGCGATATAGTATCATTGGATCTGAATTTTATAACCCCGAGCGAACTTATACTCGAATTTGATCTCGTAACGCGTAACGAAAATACATATTATATATACGCCTGTGCCGCGGTGGCAATTATCGTTTTCTGCCTGATGTTGTCGCTTTTCAAAAGAAAATAGTGTGTCAAACTTTCCTCTGAGTCATATTATATAGTGAGAACGGTAATGACCGTTGTCAGGATTTTTATATGATATTATTTAACGGAGGATAGAATCCAAATGCCAGATAACAGAAACGGCTGTTGCTCCGGAGGAATCGGTAACTCCAGAGATATGGCCTATATAGATACATACCGCATTCTTGACAGTTGCAGAGATAAGGACTGTTTTGAAGATGTTCCTGTTTTTCTTACCGATTACGGACGTGATGTGGTTGAACATTCAAATAATGTACGCACATGCTCCGCTTCAATAGCTGCGACAAACATAACGGTCAATCCCGTACCTTTCAATAAAGGCTTTTATCAGGTCGATATACGCATATATGTCAGAATGACATTTGAATGTTGTGTATGTATGTCAAACCGTCAGATAATAG
>JAZNEN010000043.1:0-2381 GCA_045588615.1 Eubacteriales bacterium | reverse complement strand
CGGTAAACCTAAAATATCATTAGAAAAGGAGAATTTTGAAAATGAAAAGGTTTTTATCACTCATCCTTTGCGTTGCAATGATCGCAACTGCAATCTTCTCTGTTTCCACAGTAAGCGCCGCAGAAGTTGCAAGTGGCATATGCGGATCAGATCTTACATGGACACTTGACGATGCAGGTACACTTACCATCAGTGGAACGGGTCTTATGTACAATTATTCCACTAATAATAAGGAAAATGAAGATGGTACTATCACCGATTATTCTGCTCCGTGGATAAACTATGCTGCTGACATCAAGAAGGTAGTTATCGGCGAAAATATTAACTCCATCGGCGAAAATGCTTTTGAAGCTTGTACAGCACTTGAAACTGTTGTACTTTCCGCAGGTATCTACGCTCCTTACATTCCTGTTGAGAATTTTGAGCTTAACAAACCCTACAAGTTGATGGCATACAATTTGAATGCTCCCATTTACGCTAATACCGTATCAAGCGGCTTGAAAGCAACTTCTAACCCTGTTATTGCACGTGATTTTTACATAGAAGAAGCTACAACACTTGACGGTGCTCCCGCATACCGTATATATTACTTCCACGATGGGGTAAAGAATTATTTGTATCACGAAGGTACAAGCACAACAGGTTTCAAGTATACAGAAACAGTTCCGCTTTACAAGGAAACAACTGATGCTGAAACAGGCGAGGTTGTACAGAACGAGGTTTCTACTGTATGGACATATGATGCAACAAACAAAGCATGGCTTGCTCCCGGTTCGAACAACAGATTCCTTGCTGCTGACCAGGCAAATGCGAGAGAAGATATCAGATGCTATGCTTTATCAAACATGGGCAAGTATTCCAATGCAACTTTGGCAGTAGCGGATCCCGCAGCAACAAATATCCCAGGTGTTACTGCTATCGGTAAGTACGCATTCTCTGATTGTGCAGCACTTGCAAATATCTACTGCAGAACAACTGAAGAAGCTTGGGCTAAAGTTTCTGTCCAGAACGGCAATGATGTTGTCGCTGCAGCTACAGTTACATGCAACTATGTAGAAGAAGGCGGCAGCACAACTGCTCCCGAAGCACTTACATTGGTTGCCGGCAGCTTGTATACAATTGATGAAACAGCTTCGGCTGTAGTTGTTAAGGCTTCCGCAAAGACAGGTGAAAATCTCACGAAATTCATGGCTAATATTGCAACAGACGCTTCCTTTATTCAGATAACAGATGCTTCAGGCAATATCAGGACATCTGTTACAAGATTGACAACAGGCCACAAGGCTCAGCTCCTTGGCGCTGATGGTAAGGTTGCTAAAGAATATACAATAGTTGTTCTCGGTGATACTGACCGCAATGGTCGTTACGCTGTTTCTGACGTTGCGGGTGTACAGAGTGCTGTTTCTGTTGTAAAGCCTGTAAAAGGTACGATTGACTTTATTGAAGTTAATGTTGACGGCAACTCAAGACTTTCAGTTGCTGACGCAGCTAAGCTTCAGTCTTTCTTGTCTGACGGTAACTGGTAATTACAATAGAATATGTTTGTATGATTTTATATCCGAGGTTCATCAGATGATGAACCTCGGATAATTTTTGTATTATTTTAAAAATTGTAATTGACAAAAACCGACAAAGGCTGTATAATATCAAAGAATTTGTTTTACGGAGATATCGATAATGGACAAAGTAATTGAAATAGAGGGGCTATGCAAATCGTTCGGTAACGTGAAGGCCGTAAACAACATCAGCTTTTCCGTGCAAAAGGGAATGTTATTTTCATTTCTCGGTGTTAACGGTGCAGGCAAGTCCACGACTATTTCTATGATCTGCGGACTTTTAAAGCCGGATTCGGGGACAGTCAAGGTTTGCGGTGAAAATTGCGAAAATGTCAAGGATAAAATAGGTGTTGTTTTTCAGTCATCTGTGCTTGATGCATCATTTTCTGTTTATGATAACTTAAAATACCGTGCAGCTCTTTACGGTATAACGGGGAAAAGATTTCAAAAACGGCTCGGTGAACTTACTGAGCTTCTTGAAATGAAAGAAATATTAAACCGTCCGGTCGGTAAGCTTTCCGGCGGTCAAAGGCGAAAAGCAGATATTGCACGTGCGCTTTTTCACTCTCCGTCGCTTCTTATTCTCGATGAACCCACAACAGGACTTGATCCGCAGACAAGGAAAACACTATGGTCTGTTATTGAAAATCTGCGCAAAACAGAAGGACTTACAGTGCTTCTTACCACTCATTATATGGAAGAAGCCGCGGAAGCGGATTACGTGGTGATTCTGGATCGAGGCAGTATCTCTGCAAAAGGAACGCCGCTGGAGCTCAAAAACGAGTATACGGGAGATTTCATCACGCTTTACGGAGTGGATGAAAG
>JAZNEN010000042.1:0-5981 GCA_045588615.1 Eubacteriales bacterium | reverse complement strand
CGCCTCGGCGATGAAGGATTGGGCGATAGAAAAAGGTGCAACTCATTTCACGCATTGGTTTCAGCCCATGACGGGAATGACAGCGGAAAAGCACGACAGCTTTATTTCTCCCACAAAAGACGGCGGAGTTATAATGGAATTTTCGGGCAAGGAGCTTATCAAAGGCGAACCCGATGCTTCATCATTTCCGTCAGGCGGTCTCCGTGCCACTTTTGAGGCAAGAGGATATACAGCGTGGGATCCTTCATCATACGCATTCATAAAGGACGATACGCTTTGCATACCGACGGCTTTCTGCTCATTCGGCGGTGAAGCGCTTGACAAAAAGACACCGCTTTTACGTTCAATGGAAGCGGTAAACAAGCAGGCAACACGTATGCTTAAGCTGTTTGGAACGGATGTTAAGCGTGTTACACCAAATCTCGGTGCGGAGCAGGAATATTTTCTGATAGATAAATCTCTTTACGATCAAAGACGTGACCTTGTGTTTACGGGCAGAACCTTGTTCGGCGCACGTCCTCCCAAGGGACAGGAGCTTGATGACCACTATTTCGGTACTATCAAGGACAGAGTAAAGCACTTTATGCGTGACCTTGACGAAGAAATGTGGCGTCTCGGCGTTGTTGCAAAGACGGAGCATAACGAAGCCGCCCCCTCACAGCATGAGCTTGCGCCCGTATTCACGACCGCAAACATTGCAACCGACCAGAACCAGCTCATGATGGAAACGATGAAAAAGGTCGCTGCACGCCACGATCTTGCGTGCCTGCTTCACGAAAAGCCGTTTATGGGTGTTTCGGGTTCGGGTAAGCATAATAACTGGGGACTTAATACTGACACGGGTGTAAATCTTCTTAAGCCCGGCAAATCTCCGAGAGATAATATACAGTTCCTTGTCTTCCTCACAGCTGTTATAAAGGCAGTTGACGACCATCAGGATCTTTTGCGCATCTCCGTTGCCACAGCAGGCAACGACCATCGCTTGGGTGCCGCAGAAGCGCCCCCTGCTATTGTTTCAATCTTTTTGGGTGATGAGCTTTACGAAATACTTGAAGCGGTTGAAAACGATGCACTTTACAATGAGCGTGACCGTGTTGACTTTGAATCGGGTGTTAATATCCTTCCTCACTTCAAAAAGGACACGACGGACAGAAACAGAACGTCGCCGTTTGCATTCACGGGCAATAAATTTGAGTTCCGTATGCCCGGCTCTGCCGATTCCGTTGCAGAACCGAATATCGCAATAAACACGGCAGTATCCGATGCACTTTGCCATATGTCCGATTCAATTGAGGCAAAAATGACAGCGGGAATGGATTTCGAGAATGCTGTTCTTGAAATGCTCCGTGAAACGATAAAGGCGCACAAGCGCATAATTTTCAACGGCAATAACTACGCAAAAGAATGGATTGATGAGGCAGAAAAAAGAGGGCTTCTCAATCTTGCCTCAACGCCGGAAGCAATAAAGCTTTTGAACAGCGAAAAGAATGTTGCTTTGTTTGAAAAGTTTGGCGTATTCTCCCGCGCGGAGATAAATTCACGTCTTGAAATAATGTACGAAAATTACAGAAAGACGATGAAGATAGAGGGATACACGATGCTTGATATGGTCAAGCGCGATATTATGCCGTGTGCTCTTAAATATACACGTATGCTTTCCGAAACGGTCGCGGCAAAGAGGGCTGTTATGCCCGACTGTCCGTGTGGTGCGGAAATGAAAATGATAAAGAAGCTGTCGGAAGCGACAGAAAATATGTCAGAGTGCTGTGATGAGCTTCTTTACGAGCTTGCGCAGACAGGTAAACTTGAATCAAAGGCAGAAAAAGCGATGTATTACCGCAAAAAAGTATTTCCTGCTATGCAGAAACTTCGTGCATATGCCGACTCAGCCGAACCGCTGTTGCCGAGTGATGTTCTGACATACCCCACATACAGCAAATTGCTTTTTAGCTTGAATTGATATGGCCTTAGTTACAAAAAAAATAGTTTCTGTGATATTATGTATTGTCACTGCTTTGTCATTTGCGGTGAATACTGCCGCAAAGGTACAGATAAGCGACTACGTTATTTCCGCAAATGGAAATTTTGAAGCGGAATGTTCAAATGCAATACTGTACTGTGACGACAGGGATCAGTATTTGTACGAAAAAGGTGCAAGTGAAATACTTTATGTATCTGCATTTGCAAAGCTTATGGTAGGAGCTGTTGCGCTTGAGCTTTACGGCAACAGGCTTGAAGAAGATATCGTAATAACAGATGAGCTTATTGACGGAGTATCCGGTCTTACGATATATCTTGAAAAGGGCGAAACGCTGACGATCGGGCAATTGCTTCACGCAACGCTGATGGGCGGTGCAAACGATGCGGCAACGGTTTTAGCAAGACTTTATACGGGCAATATAAACGATTTTATTGCCCTTATGAACCAGAGAGCAAAAGATGCGGGAGCTGTCAATACCACCTATAAAAATGTAACGGGGCTTTATGCCGATGGGATGACGACGACTCTTTACGACCAGATAAAGATCGCAAAGTATGCTTACAGCGTAAAAGGCTTGACGGATATAACAGCAAAGGATAAATATATAATACCGAAAACGGAGAAGTTTACGGTGAGGACGGTGCTGTCAAGAAACCACCTTGTAAGCACGTACCGTGACACAAGATATAAAACAGATGGTGTAAACGGTCTTTGCTGCGGCACGACAGACGAAAGCGGAGATGTCTTACTCGTTTCCGCAGTCCGCGGAGGTATGACGTATTTTATGGCGTTTTACGGCGGCGGTATTTCGGAAAATGATAACCACACAGAAGTATTCAAGGATGCAACATCACTCCTTTCATATGCCGAAAACGATTTCGGCTTTGTCAAAGTATTAAGTGAAAAAAAGCTTATGTGTGAGATTCCCGTGAAGTACAATACCACCGTTGACACAGTGGCACTTGTGCCGGAAGATGATGTCACGCTTTATCTTCCTCTTGATCTTGATATTGAAAAGGATCTGCAGTACAGTATTGTCGTGTATAAGGAAGCGCTTGAAGCTCCTGTTGAAGAGAGGCAGGCAGAAGGTCAGGTCATTGTGAAGTATGACGGGCAGGAGATATGCCGTGCGGATCTTGTCACAAAAACACCTGTTTCCCGAAATAAAATACTTTATGTTCTGGACAGAATAGAAGAATTTACATCAAGCAGAAGATTTATTGTAACACTCGTGATCTTTGTGCTTCTGCTCATTATTTATGTGCTGATTTCAGCTGTTGTGCGCCACCAAATGAAAAAGAGAAGGCGCAGGCTGAGATGATTACCGCGTAAAGGAGGAATGTGCTTGAAGAAAACCGATAATACACCGAATGGTTACAGACACGAAAATAAATTTTTTGTAAGTATTGATGAGGCTGTTGATATTGCATCAAAGCTTCAGGGGGTTATGAAATACGACCCGCATGCAGACAGGCTCGGTAAGTACATAATTTCAAGCGTGTATTTTGATAATTATGAGAACCGTGCGCTCAAGGCGTCCGAAACGGGCGTGCCCAGACGTGAAAAATTCCGAATACGTGCGTATAACAGATCTGACAGCTATATAAAGCTTGAAAAGAAAGAAAAAATACGCAATCTGTGCAGAAAGACGTCTGTGCGTATCAACCGTGAAATATACGATAACATACTTTACGGAGATGCAAGAATGCTTTTGACGCTTAACAGTCAGGTCGCAAATGAGCTTTACTGTGCGATAAAGACGCAAGGATTCAGACCTGTCACGGTCGTTGAATATGAAAGACGTGTGTTTGTACATCCGATATCGCAGACACGTATAACCTTTGACACGAATGTTAAGGGCTCAACGATAGGCGTTGACATTTTCAAGGATTGGGCATCATTTGCCCCAACAATTTCACCTGTTTCGGCAATACTTGAAATAAAGTACGATGAATTTTTACCTGAGTTCATAAGCCGCATCATTCCTCATACGCAAATATCAAAGCAAACAGCCATATGCAAATATGTGTATGGAAGATCATATAAGTAAGGAGATATACAAATGCTACAGTATCTTACAAATTTTTCGGATATTTTCAAAAACAGCTTCATAACGGAATCCGGTGCGACAACACTCACAGTTCCAAAGGCAGCGGCTATCATTATAGCATCGCTCATTTTGGGTGCAGTGATATGCCTTGTATATAAGCTTACATACAAGGGCGTGCTTTTCTCGGCAAACTTCTGCCTGTCGCTTCTGGCAATGGAGCTTATAACAACATTCATCATTATGACTGTTACGTCAAACGTCATTCTCTCTCTCGGTATGGTAGGTGCCTTGTCAATTGTCCGTTTCAGAACGGCGATAAAAGACCCTATGGACATCGCATTTCTTTATTTTGCGATATGTGCAGGTATTATGACGGGCGCAGGACTCATCGGACTTGCCGCTGTCGGTGTTATCATCGTCGGCGCGGTACTTTTTGCCGCAGGCAAGATACCTGCAAAGGATGAAGCGTATATCCTTATGATAACCGTTGAAGAACAGGACGAAGAAGCAGTATGTAAATATGTTGTAAAGAGCACTGCAAAATGCAAGCTTAAGTCCAAGACAGTTTCAAACGGACTTTCAGAGGTTGCATACGAAGTCAAGCTTAAAGGTAATTCCACAAAGTTTTTGAATAAAATGAGTGTTTATCCTTCCATCTCATCAACAACACTCGTCAAATGTTCAGGAGAATATATCTAAAGGAGGATAAAAGTGAAAAAACTGCTTTCTCTTTTAATTATTGCTTGCGTGCTTTTGCAAACTCTTGTTTCATGTGTAGGAACACCGAGCGATACTGCCGACTCGCTTAACGGTACATCCGAAACGATAGTACCGCCCAACGAAGACGGAATTATTTTAAATGAGCTTATGCCGTCAAACAAAAATGTTCTTACCGATAATTACGGTGAAAGCTGTGACTGGATAGAGCTTTATAACCATTCCGATAAGGATATAAGCCTTCTCAACTATATGCTCACGGATAAGCCCACAAAGCCCGAGGAATTTGTTTTCCCCGATATTACGCTTAAAGCCGGCGAATATCTCGTTGTATATGCAAGCGGAAGAAATGAAACGGATGCGGCAAACAAGATAGTTCACCTTCCGTTTAAAATAAATTACGTAAGCGAAGTTATATGCCTTTTCAGTGCGGACGGTGTTGAAATAGGCAGAATAACCGTAAATGATGTTCCTGCAGATGTATCGTGCGGACCTGATGTAACGGGCAAGACAGTTTTGTTTTCAGAGCCTACACCCGGCACACAAAATGTAACATCCGTATACGTTCCCACATCTCCCGATATTCCGCTTAATGTAGGCGGAAAGGATGTAAATACGCTTTACATCACGGAATATGCAACAAATGACACGGCGACATTTACCGATGAAGACGGCGAATTCTGCTCATGGGCGGAAATCTACAACCACGGAACGGCTGATGTCAAGCTTTTCGGACTGTTTCTTTCGGATAATCCCGAAAACCCCGAAAAATGGGCATTTCCCGATGTGACGCTTAAAGCGGGCGAATACACAGTTGTGTTCATGTCAGGCAAGACAAAGGAATACACAGAAGGCAGTGAGCTTCATGCAACATTCGGTCTTTCGGGAGATGAGCAAACACTTTCAATTTACAACGGTAAGGCTGACGAAATAGACACAGTGCCCGTTCATAAGCTCGTTTCAAACCTCACATTCGGCAGGGTGGACGGTGATGCAACAGCTTTCAAGTTCTTCCCTAAGGCAACACCGAAGACAGCAAATACCGTTGCAGGCTTTGATTCGATCGAAAGCGCAAGATATCCCGAAAATAAATCGCTTTTTATAAATGAGATTGTTGCTGTCAACAGAACTCTTGACACCGCCCCCGACGGCAAGACACATTCTGTCGGTCAGCTGTATGATTATTACGAGCTTTACGATTATGTCGAGATATGTAATCTTCATAACGGTACT
>JAZNEN010000041.1:0-1789 GCA_045588615.1 Eubacteriales bacterium | reverse complement strand
ATCTGTCTACGGCTGACCGAATGATGATTCAGGTACCTATGTTCCACTGCTTCGGAATGGTACTTTCGATGACATCTATGATGACACACGGCGGCACGCTTTGTCCGATTCCCTACTTTTCTCCCAAGTCATCGCTTGCCTGCGTAAACGATGAGCGTATTACTTGCTTTAACGGCGTGCCTACAATGTTTATCGCAATGTTCAATCATCCAGATTTTGCAAAGACCGATTTCTCTTATATGAGAACAGGTATTATGGCAGGTGCGAACTGTCCGGCTGATCTTATGCGCCGTGCATCGGTTGAGATGAATATGCGTGAGATAATCTCCGTTTACGGACAGACCGAGGCATCTCCCGGCTGTACAATGGGTGAAGTAAATGAAGATCTTGACCACCGTGTGGAAACTGTCGGAAGTGCTTTCCCCGGTGTTGAATGTAAGATAATAGATCCCGAAACGGGCAACGAACTTCCCGACGGAGAAAGCGGTGAATTTATTGCCCGAGGCTTCAACATTATGAAGGGCTATTATAAAATGCCCGAAGCAACTGCACAGGCAATTGATGCTGACGGCTGGCTTCATTCGGGAGACATCTGTATGAGAACACCGGACGGCTATTACAAGGTTACAGGCAGACTCAAGGATATGATAATCCGCGGCGGTGAAAATCTCTATCCCCGTGAAATTGAAGAGTTCTATCTCACCAACCCTAAAGTGCGTGATGTTCAGGTGGTTGGCGTTCCTGACGAAAAATACGGCGAAGAATGCTGCGCCTGGGTCATTCTCCACAAAGGCGAGACCGCAGATGAAAGTGAAATGAAGGAATTCGGCAATGCCTCCATCGCAAGACATAAAGTGCCGAGATACTTCCTGTTCGTGGATGAATTTCCGATGAACGCCGCAGGCAAGATACTCAAGTACAGGATGCGAGATGAATCCGTTGAAAGATTAGGATTGAAAAAATAATTCAAAAAAGCAAGCTTTTGAAATAAGCTTGCTTTTTGTTATACCTTTAAATAAATTCTGATCCGCCCCTTGCGATATGATTATCGCTGTGAAAAATTATACGTTTTCTGTTTGTACATCCTGTAGTAACAAAATCACATACAAAACTTTTGGTACAGTATTGAACAATCACATAAAGTATGATAGAATGATGTCATAATAATAAGAATAGAGGACAATGCTTATGATCAAACGATTTTTTTCCGCACTGATTTCCATTGCTATGTTATGTTCACTAACATCTTGCAACGGAAATAAAAATGACGATATAATTTCAGAGCTTGGATTGACTTCTGAACGTAAGGAGGCAAGTGAATATACAAGCAAATCAAATTCAGATGTTTATTCTGTTTTAGATTTTGAAAACACTCAAGAGTCGGAATTTGCAAAAAAGGGACTCATTGATGCTCCCGATTTTTTGGAACTGAAAGATGAAAAAGGAAATATCATTTGGAGTCAAAAGGCATACGATTTTATTTCCGATTACGAAAAAGCACCTGATACCGCAAACCCCAGTCTTTGGGAAAACACAAAAAATAATCATCTTTACGGTTTATTTGAAGTAACAAACGGCATCTATCAGGTCAGAGGTTATGATATGGCAAACCTCACCGTCATAAGAGGCGATACGGGATGGATAGTATTCGATCCTCTTATGAGCGCGGAATGTTCCGAAGCGGCAATGCAGCTTATTGAAAAAAATCTCGGAAAACTTCCTGTGAAAGCGGTCGTTATTTCCCATCCCCACGCAGATCATTTTGGCGGAATAAAGGGAGTTATGAAAA
>JAZNEN010000040.1:0-5244 GCA_045588615.1 Eubacteriales bacterium | reverse complement strand
GTGATAATTATTATATCGTATATAAGTTCGGTGACAGCTCATTACCTTTTGCAAATCTTGATATAAGAGGGCATTAAGACTATAAAATGATAATCCCCCAAAAGACATTAATAATGTCTTTTGGGGGATAAATTTTATAATCACGAAAACACCGCTTTGCGGTGTGCGCCCCAAGCCTGTGGCAGTTGACTTTGTCAACTGTGGGGGGCAGGCAGGGGCGCTTTTTCTATATTCCGCACATTGTTTCGTATAATCCCGGAATTGTGGATGTTGCCAATATTTGCCCAGCTGTTGCAATGTCAATAATTGCGTGCCCTACCATTATAGGTAAAGGGTTTCTTGTTTTGCTGTAATTCAGACACAAAATAATGGTCAACGGCAAGAAAGATAAAAATCTGTATAAAATGTACTTTACATCAAACAGTGTCGGTATAAAACAGTGCTGTAATGCAAAGAAAAAAGCAGGAACCAAAATCGCCAAGTGTTTATTTTTAATTTGGTTTACACCGCATCCGAGATACAGACCTTCTTCGGCGAATACCGTGGAAACGGGAAGTAAAATTACGTTAGTTATGGCTAAATATATCGGTATAGGTGCTATCATCATAGGTGCTGTATACGGTATTATGCCGTAACAGATATACCCTGCAATGTACATTCCTGACAATCCGACTGCCAGAATAACCAAGGTCATTGTTAATATTTGTTTTGCTGTTGTTTTGCCTTTTTCGTAATTTATAAGTTTCGGGTAATTATTTCCTTGTTTTTTTGAAATAACGATTAAAATAAGTATTGTTACTATGTTGACTATACTTGCAACTACTGACCACCAATTACTTATATTCTCTGCCTGTTTGCCTGTAATAAAAGTACCGATTATAAAAATGAATAGAAAAATAATACTTCGCAACGGCAGTATATAAGGTAAATAAGAACTTTTAGTTTTCATTGATTCCTCTGTGTGTTATAACACAAAATCGGCAAATAACATTTGCCGATTTTGCTGTTTAAATTTCCTGTCTTCCCGATATTGCACGGGCAAGTGTTTCGCCGTCTGCATATTCAAGGTCGGCACCCACGGGTACACCGTAGGCAAGGCGTGTGACCTTGACACCGAGGGGCTTTACAAGCTTTGAAAGGTATATTGCCGTTGTTTCACCCTCAATATTCGGGTTTGTTGCAATTATAACTTCCTTTATCGTGTCGCCCGAAAGTCGCACGATAAGCTCTTTTATTTTAAGCATATCGGGGCTTATTCCGTCAACGGGGGATATTACACCGCCTAAAACGTGGTAAAGTCCCTTGTAATCTCTCGTTTTTTCGATCGCCATGACGGCACGTGCATCCTCGACCACACAAACGGTCGTCCTGTCACGTCTGTCATCGGAGCATATAGAGCATACGGGGCTATCGGAAAGATTCTGACAAATTTCACAATGCGTTACATCATTCTTCATTGACATAACCGCACGGCAAAATTCACCCGCTTCCTCCTCTGACATATTCAGTACGCCGAATGCCATTCTGACCGCACTTTTGCTTCCTACTCCCGGGAGCTTTCTGAAGCAGTCGATCATCTTTTGCATCGGCGGTATATAATTATTCATTATATATTAAAACATTCCGGGAATGTTAAGATTTCCCGTGATCTTTTCTTTAGCTGCTTCGTTTGTTTCGGTAACCTTTGTTATTGCCTCGTTCATTGCCGCAACAAGAAGGTCGGAAAGTGTTTCGGGGTCTTCGGGGTCAATAACCTCGGGATTTATCTCGATGGACTTGACTTCAAGTGTTCCCATGATCTTCACCTTAACAACACCGCCGCCTGCGGATATGTCATATTCCTTTGCGTCAAGCTCTGTCTGAAGTGCTTCCATATCCTCCTGCATCTTCTGTGCCTGGCGGATAACAGACTGCATATTCTGCGGGCCGCCGCCCATACCCTTGGGTAATCTTGCTTTCATTTTTTATTCTCCTTCTATATTATCTTTTACAAAATCATCGAGAAGCGTGTACTCCCCGTTTATATTTTCTTTACAGCCGAAGCTGATACTGCGCTCATTATATTTGCCGTCTGAAACTATCGTAATGACATTCGCTATCTTGCCTCGGTTTGTTTCGGCAATTGTCTTTGCAAGCTCACCGGGGAAGAAAATGTAAAGTATTCCGCCGCCTTCATACGCACTGCTTCCTGAAAGATACATCATAGATGAAATATCAGACGATGTTATTTTTGATGTTACCTCTCCCCATTTTTTATAAACCTTGAGGCTTTTTTTGTCACTGTAAGTTTCTTGAACGGTCGGCTTTTCTTCTTTCGCTGCCGCTTTTTCCTCTTTTACAGGTGCTTTGGGTGTTTCTTCTTCTTTTTCGGCAGGCTCTGTTTTCGCTTCTGCCTGTACAGGGGCTGAATATACACCGAGAGTTATCTTATCCTCAAGGCTTGATATTCTTGACAAAAGCGCATCGTTTGATGTGTCGAGCTTTTCGTCACACATACGGACAAGCGCAAGCTCTGATGCCATTCGCTTTATCGATGTATTTTTTGCCATGAGGAAAAGGGCATCGTTAAGTGTCTTTATATGGTAAAGTATTTTTTCTTTACTTAATCTCTGTGCTGTCTTTTCAAGCAGTTCCGCCTGTGACGGTGTTAAATCAACGTATTTGCGGTAGTTGGGTACTGTCTTTACAACGAGCATATCACGGTAAACTGCAGTAAGACCCTCGACGAATACCGATATGTCATTTGTTTTTTTACAAGCATCCTCGATTTGTGTAAACACCGAGCCGATATCCTTTTCGGAAACAGAATTTACAACCGAAAGCAGGGAATCGTATGGAGTTACACCGAGCAGTTCACTTGCACGCTTGCCGTCGATCTTGCCCGACTGACCTGCGCAAAGTTCAAGATAACCGAGCGCATCACGCAAGCCGCCCCCTGCCAGCTTTGCCATAACGAAGAGTGCATCCTCGTCAATGTCGATGTTTTCCTTTTCGGCAACCTGCTCAAGCCTTTTGCAGATAACAGACGTGTCTATCTTTCCGAAATCGAAGCGCTGACAGCGTGAAACGATAGTCGCGGGAAGCTTGTGTATTTCTGTTGTCGCAAGAATGAATATTACGTGCGACGGAGGCTCTTCAAGCGTTTTCAAAAGGGCATTGAATGCCTGCGTGCTCATCATATGAACCTCGTCTATGATGTAAACACGGTATTTAAGCTCTGTCGGTGTGTAGGTTATCTCATCAATGAGATCACGCACATCGTTTACGCCTGTGTTGCTTGCGGCATCCATTTCAACGATGTCTGTATTAAGACCGCTTGATGAAGCAATGCACGAAGGACACTCACCGCACGGTGAGCCGTCGCGCGGGCTTTCGCAGTTTACAGCACGTGCAAATATCTTTGCACACGTTGTTTTTCCCGTTCCTCTCGTTCCGCAGAAAAGATATGCGTGTGCGGCTTTGCCCGTGGCTATCTGGTTTTTTAAAATTGGCACGATATGTTCTTGCCCGTAAACGTCATCAAACGTCATAGGGCGGTATTTTCTGTACAACGCCTTGTAGCCTTCGCCCATAACACACGCCTCCTTTGTAAATCAAAGCAAGCTATCAAATAAGACCATACACCGAAACTTCGAACATCCGTTTATATGCGTACAACACAGCCCTGCTCAAAGCAGGCACCCTTGCAACACATCAAAAGCTCCTCTTAATGCTGCTTGGTTCCCCACCTGACATGGCTCACGGATTTTGATTGCGCAAGACCCGCTTCTCAACACAGGTACTGTATCACAGACCAAACAAACGAAGTCCTCGGTATCGGATACCACCCCCGCTGTAGCGGATTGCGGGTACAGGGCACCGCTGACTCCCCGGCTGGTATGGCCTTATTTCATAGCTTGCATCGGTTATTATATCACACTTCGTTTGATTTTGCAATAGAAAATAAGAATTTTAACATATTCGTAATCGGAAATATTGTAAATAAATTTATCTTACCGAAAAAGAAAATGGAAGAAAAATGAGTGAAAACGTGAGAAAAAACGAGAAAATGCCTGTGTAAATTAAAAACTTGGAATAATTTTTGAAAAAAAGTATTGACATTGAAAACTCTTTGTGATATACTACCGCTGTTTGATATTAAAACGAAAAATACGGAGGAATAAAAGAATGTCTACTTTTATGGCTAAAAAAGAGACGCTTAACCGCAAGTGGTATGTAATCGACGCTGCGGGCAAGCCTCTCGGAAGAACAGCTGCAAAGGCTGCTGAAATATTAAGAGGTAAACACAAACCCGAATTCACACCCCATGTTGACTGCGGTGATTTCGTAATTATCATCAATGCATCAAAGGCGGTTCTCACAGGTAAGAAGCTTGACCAGAAGGTTTACTACCGTCACACAGGTTATGTCGGCGGTCTTAAGGCTGAAGGTTACAAGAAGATCATGGCTGAAAAGCCCGAATTTGCTATGCAGAAGGCAGTTAAGGGAATGCTTCCCCACAACTCCATCGGAGACAAAGCGATCACACGTCTTAAGGTATATGCAGGTGCTGAGCACGTACACGAAGCTCAGAAGCCTGAAGCATGTGCTGAATAATCAAGGGAGGTTATAAGATAATGTATACAAGCGCAAAGCCGTACTTCTACGGCACAGGAAGAAGAAAGAAATCTATCGCAAGAGTAAGACTTATCCCCGGTTCCGGTAACATAACAATCAACAAGCGCAGCATTGACGAGTATTTCGGTCTTGAAACACTCAAGCTCATCGTTAACCAGCCCTTCGGTGTTACAGGCACAGTAGGTAAGTTCGACATCGTTTGCACAGTTGCAGGCGGCGGTATCTCCGGTCAGGCAGGTGCTATCCGTCACGGCGTTGCAAGAGCATTGCTCCAGGCAGACGCTGAATACAGACCCCTTCTCAAGAAGGCAGGTCTTCTCACACGTGACCCTCGTATGAAGGAAAGAAAGAAATACGGTCTCAAAGGCGCACGTCGTGCACCCCAGTTCTCAAAGAGATAATTACCCGTTTGGGATTTTTCGATATACAAAAAGCTCTGCATATGCAGGGCTTTTTGTTTTGTAATATCTTGTAGGGGCGACCATCGTGTCAAGGGCAACATCATTTACAATTTGTGAAGACACATGGTTTACAACTTTCCGACCAATAATTTTGAAGCGAAAGCGAAGCTGTAGTGAAAAATTATTGGTCTAATCACCATGATTGCCGGGGATCATTTTGAATTAA
>JAZNEN010000039.1:0-3046 GCA_045588615.1 Eubacteriales bacterium | reverse complement strand
CGTGGGAGGCAAAGCCGTGGTTACAGCTTGCGCAGGGTGTATCATTTTCCCAGAGCGTGCCTGTTCGGTCTGCCATCATTTCAAAATATCCTCTGATATTTTCCGTGACCTTATCGTAAAGTCCGTATCTGTAAAGCAATTCAAGACGCAAATAGTTGCCGATGAACGCATTGGAAAACGGGATCCTCTCCCATTTGCGTGTTTCTTTTCTTTCCGGGCCGAAATCGTTTACGAGCGTGTCCCAAAGCTCCGGGTACAGCTCAGGCGTGGCGATATCGGTAAAGAATGCGTAATACTGACAGCTCTCGGTGCATTTGCCCGACAAAACAGGCTCACCCGAAGCATCATAAACGGCATTGTCACAGAAAAAGTCACCCATAAATGAGTAATTTCGGATAGTCTCCGCAAGCTCATCAGCTTCCTTTTCAAGCGCATCGTCTCCGTACAGCTTCGCAATACAGCGCTTGAACTTGCAGTAAAGCATATTTGACGGGAATGAAATGTCCTGTGTCAGCTTATTGGACTCCGACCATTCAATGAACACCCAGCTTTCGAGCTTGCTTAAAAGTCCTTCGTTGTTTTCAAACCCTCTGAAAAATTCAAGAAGCGCATAGACTCTGTCACGGCAAGCATCAACCAGCTCACGGTCAGAACTTCTTTTCAAATACTCCTCAAGCTCAACGCAGAACCACATCGCCCAGTTTGGAATGTATTTTGTGTCGTTGTGATCGGACGGATAGCACATGGGAAGCATACCGTCGGGAATATAAGCAAACCCATCGGGAAGTATGAAGTTTTCGATAAAGTTGCGCTCCACAGCCGTTTTGCCCGTCAGTGCATACTCAACACGGGATGTAAAAAAGCTGTCGCACAGCCATCCCGCACGCTCACGCGAGGGACAGTCCATGTAAATGTCAAGCGTGTTCTGACAGAATGTAGATACCGCCGCATCGTATATCTTATCAAGCACAGGATCGTTCATCTCGGGCTTTTTGGCTGTAATTTCGCCCCTGTTGAACTCATAACGGCGGAGAGAAACATCATCGATATAAGCTTCCCCGCCGAGCGCTGCGATGCTTATGTATCTGTATGAATACGGCTCAAGGGTGAAAAGGTCATACTCGCCCGCCTCAAGCTCCCACACGATGACACTGCACGTTTTCAGTCTGAACGGATCAACCTTACCGTCAGTCAGTATCTCATCAAATGCGGCAAATATCCTCGTTTTTTCGGTGCATCTCACCTTAAATTCAATAAATCCCGTAAGCTCCGCACCCATATCAAACACGGCATAGGAATCCTTTTTCAGCTTTGCGCCCGATGCTTCAAAATGTCCCGAGGCTTTTTCGTAAAAATCAAGCTTGCCGTACTCATTCGATGTGAAATATTCAAGCTGTTCGGGCAAAAATCCCTTGAAGATGGGAGATATATTTGAAATCGACCTGTCGGTATAATACTCGTCTTTTTCAGATATGCCCACATCGCCGGCTGACAGTATGCTTTTGGCTGTGTCCACTCGGTAATCGGGGTACGCAACGCCGCGGGGCAGGAATACACCGGGTGAAACTGTCGAAAGCTCAACCGTTTCGGGGTTGAAATCGGGATCGTTTTCGTATCTGTTATATTCTGCGCCGTATCGGTAAACCTCGGAAAACGTGCGCTGGAAAGAATATCTTTGTGTATATTTCAGCTTCTGTGTATATTCTATGGCTTCAAAGCCGTAAACGCCCGTTGCCGATATACATTCCGTGCCGGAAACAAATTCCGCACACAGAAACTGCACACCCTCGGGATATTCAAAATTATTTACATTGTAGCCCGCAACAAGTACGGAAATTACATTTCTGTCATTTGTCAGGTATTCGTCAAGGGTGATCTCGTCCACTCTGAAAAAGCCGTGCGCCGTGCGTGCAGGACCGGATGCTGCAAATCTGCCGTTTACACACAGTCTGTAACAGCAGTTGCACGCAAGCTTTATTGTACCGGTTTTATTTTTTACCACGCTTCTGAACAAAAGCGTGTGGTTCATTTCCCCGTTTTTTCCTGTCTGCCACACGGGCAAAGCTTCGGAAAAACCGTTATATTCCGAAAAATTCATATTTTCACCTTGTTTTGAAAAATTGTCACAAAAAACAAAAACCCCGCCGAGCCGTGTAATCGAGCATTGAGAAACCCTGCATTGCAGGTTGGTGTCCTCTTCCGAACTTTGTGCTACCAACATCCGAACAGATCGTGCGCCGTAAGGCTTGAACAGGAAATGTTCGGGAGGTCTGCATTCCCATATCGGAAAGCCCGGACTCCATAGTTCTCTTGTGGGTTTTAACACCCAATTATCACTAACCGAGCAGGAAATTTGTATTTTCCTATTTTAATTATTCGTCAGCGCCATAATCAGCTTCGGAGAACAGCTCATCTTCAAAAATATCAGCCACAGCATCAAATTCGTCATCATCGTCAACAGTTACGAAAATATCCTCTCCGTCATCATCCTTTGCGGATTTGAGAATAGTATATTCAACACTGTCGCCGTTGTTCCCCTCTGTCATCGGGATAACCGCAAAATATATACCGCCTTCGTATTCACAGCTTCCTACGACCTCAAAATCAGTCTCAACACCGTCCTCGTCCGTGAGTGTAAATATGTCGGCATCGTTTTCAAACAATTCTTCTGACATTATTATATTATCCTTTCAAAGTTATATTTATACCTTTTTCTATCCGCTATTATATCACTATTAAACCGTTTTGTCAATAGAAACAGTCGGTGTGATCGATGGGGAGATTTTATTTTTATATCACCTTTCAAATTAATATCAAAGCGGTCTGAATATATTATAGTCCATAAACGAACTAAAGCCGACCTTTTTTAGTTCATTTGTAGTATTAATTTTTCAAAAGGTATATCAGGTGGTGAAAAAAATGAGTCTGTATCAAAGAATACGTGCGTCAAATTGGAAGGGGGACCAACGGTATTGCGTAGCAAGCCACGCAACTCACGAGATTGCGTAACAAGTTACGCAACTCACAGCGGTGGAAGATAATTTTA
>JAZNEN010000038.1:0-10877 GCA_045588615.1 Eubacteriales bacterium | reverse complement strand
TGATGTAAATATCGAAAAAGGCTCATTTGGTGCAAGAAACATTGTCGTCGGTGATCCCGAAAGTGCCAAGGTTGTATACACCGCACATTATGACACGTGTGCATGGCTTCCTTTTCCCAATTTTATAACACCGAAAAATATCGGTATATATTTGCTGTATCAGATTTTTTTGACGTTTGCTATGTTCGCATTTGCATTAGGCGCTTCAGTACTGGTAAGACATCTTATACCTGTGACCGATGATGCTATCATTTCAATGATATATTTTTATACATTTGAAATCGCACTTTTTGCTATTATAGGTCTGATGCTTGCAGGTCCTGCAAATAAGCACACGGCAAATGACAATACATCGGGTGTTGTAACTGTTATGGAGCTTATGAAAAGTATGCCGGTCGAGCACAAAAACGATGCCGCATACATACTTTTTGACCTTGAGGAGGCAGGACTCATAGGCTCAAACTCATATGCGTCGAAGCATAAAAACTTCAAAAAGAATGGACTTGTTATCAATTTCGACTGCGTATCGGACGGGGATACGATTCTTTTTGCTGTTAACAAGAAAGCAAGACATCTTAAAAATGACCTTGAAAAAGCATATACACCGAATGATATAATGAATGTTGATGTTGCTGACAAAAATGTATTTTATCCGTCAGACCAGGCGAGCTTTGTAAACGGTGTCGGTGTGGCAGCTCTTAAAAAATCAAAGGGTGGGATCTTATATATGGACCGCATACATACGGGTAAAGATACAATTTTTGAAGAAAAAAATATAGCTTATCTTGTAGAGCATTCAATAGAGTTTACAAAGCTTATGAGCGAAAAATAAGTGAATATATATAAAAAGATACTCATTCAACGAGTATCTTTTTGTTTATCTGATTGATTTCTGAAAGAAATCTCTGCATCCCCCTCCGAGGGGGGCGGGGATGCAGAAGCATTAATTTCGGGGTGTCCGTAATAAAAACAGTATTATCTTATGTTGTTTTTCAAACGTAAGTTATCTGCAATCATTGCAATAAACTCGCTGTTTGTCGGTTTACCTCGGTTGTTTTGTATAGTGTAGCCAAAGTATGAGTTCAGAACGTCAACGTCTCCCCTGTCCCATGCCACTTCAATTGCGTGTCGGATAGCGCGTTCAACGCGTGACGGTGTAGTGCTGTATGCCTTTGCAACCTCGGGGTATAAGACCTTGGTGACAGAGTTTATTATGGAACTGTCCTTTACCGACATTAAAATTGCAGAGCGTAAGTACTGATATCCTTTTATGTGTGCGGGTACACCTATTTCGTGTATTATTTTCGTGATCTGTGTTTCCATTACATTGTCATCAAGTGCGGGTCTTGAAAAAGATGTGTCGGAGTTGTTTTTCAATGCATATAACCGGCGCATACGGTCGATAAGCACACCGAAATCAACGGGTTTAGTCATACAGTATGATGCCCCCGCCTCGTCGGCTTCGATATAAATATTCTGATTGTTTATCACCGACAGTATGATGAAGTCGGGACAGCTCTCAGCGCCAAAGCGTTTTTTTGCTTCTTTTACGACGTGTATGCCGTCGATTCTCGGTAGCCAAGTATCACACAGTACAAAATCATATTTTCCGTGTTTTATCTTCTCAAGCGTCTCTTCCCCGTTTGATGCTTCATCAACGCTGCAATTTATGCTTTTTTTGAAATTTTCACGGCATTGCATTTTGAACTCAAGATTTGCATCAGCCACAAGTATCTTGATTCTTTGTTCCATAATTATTTCCTTTCTGTAATATACTGGTTTTTACAGCACTATATTACCATATTTTGGAAATATTTGCAATACTTTTCTTTGCTTAAATTTCAACGAATTTTACACTTGGTAATTGTGCACAATGACCAACAAAATGTAAAAAATGGAAATAAATGGCGAATAAAATCGGCTTTTCAATCCTCACACACAGCTTTTTTCGACGTTATTTTCTTAAGTCTTTCGCAGTCAAATTTCGGTCTTCTGTCAAAGTAGAAAAGTCCGTTCTTTTCCTGATGCACATCGGTCAGCTGTGTATAGCAGAAAGCGCAGATCTGATCGTTTTCCAAAAGGCTCGTCACGAGTCCATCATATCTTTCGATAAAATCATTAACGTTTTTCGGTGCATTGCCGTAGCCCCAGCTTTCGGCTCTGTTTTCGTTGTTTTCGTCCCAGTGCGCACCGCCGAACTCTGAAACAAAGCAAAGCTCCTCGGTCATCATAAGACCGACAAAATCGGGCTCATCACGCAGTCTTATAAGACGTGTGAATTTTTCAACGTCCTGCTCGTACAAATGGCAGTCTATCATATCACAGGTTCCGTCTACGTGGAACCAACCGCTGCAATCTATGAAAAGGCGGGAGGGGTCTGTCATTTTTGTGAGATTATATACTGCTTTTATAAGCTCGTTGTCCTGATTTCTCTGCGTTTCATTGAACGGACACCAACCGATGATAGACGGATGGTTATAATCACGCTTCATTATCTCACACCATTCGCCGATAAAGCCGCGCCAGCCGCCGGGTGTTGAAATATCAAGCCCCCAGTTTGCGTGTTCATCCCATACCATATATCCGAGCTTGTCGCAGTGGTAGAGGAATCTCGGTTCGAATATTTTCTGGTGAAGTCTTGCACCGTTATATCCGCAGCTTTGCGACATTATTATGTCGTTTTTCAGAGCTTCGTCAGTAGGTGCTGTGTAAACACCGTCGGGATAATAGCCCTGGTCAAGAATAAATCTTCCAAAAATACTCTTGCCGTTTAAGTACATTCTGTGATTGTTATACGATATTGTTCTGATTCCGAAATAGCTGTAAACTGTGTCATCACCGAGGGTCAGCACAACATCGTAAAGATTGGGATTTTCTGTGTCCCAAAGCTGAGGATCCTCTATTTTAAGTGCCATTTTAGCGCACTTACCGTCAATTTTACATTCACCTTTTGCCACTGTTTCGCCATTGAATATGATATCGGCAGAAAGTGTCATGCCGTGTGCGTTTTCCGCTTCTGATGTCAATGCCACATCGCCTGTGATGAGCGAGTCATATTTTACAGACTTAATGTATGCCTTCGGCACAAATTCGAGCATAACAGTCTGCCAGATTCCTGTCGTTCTTGTATAGAAGCAACCAAAGTTGCCGTAGCGGGGGCTTTGCTTACCGCCTGCCTGCTTGCCTGAGCGTATATCGTCCTCGGCTGAAATTGTGATTATGTTGTCACCCGCCTTGAGTTTATCGCCGATAGCAACTGAAATGGGTGTATATCCGCCAATGTGTTCTGTACAGAACGTGCCGTTTACCCATATTTTTGTTTTATAATCACATGCGCCTATAGTCAGGATAGCTTCGCCCGACAGTTGTTTTTCGTCAATTGTAATGTGCTTTTTGTACCATACACGGTTTAAAAAATCGGTGTTGGCAATTCCTGAAAGCTCACTTTCGGGGCAAAACGGAACGATTATTTTATCTGAAAGCGTTTCTTTTTCGATAAGTCCGCGTTCTTCTCCGCTGTTTGCGCCGTCAATTTCAAAATCCCACTGTCCGTTGAGATTTAAAAAGTTTTTTCTTTCAAATTGAGGGTTTGGATGTTCGTTTCTCGGTATTGTGTTCATGTGTAGACCTCTTGATTTTTTATTATTTATTTGGTATAATTTTAAATCATGGCACTTGTTCGTAAGTATTCTGCCATGGCACAGTTGTGAAACAGTCTGCGGAATCTGAAAATTTTATCATTTTCACGTGTGTAATGGACTCTGTTTGTCAAAAGTATGGCAAATGTACCCGTTTTGGAATCTACAAAAAGGGAATTGCCCGTAAAGCCGAGGTGTCCGAATGAGCCGTAAGGGAAAAGATCTCCCGAGGGCGACAAAGGGTGCGATGAAAGGTAAAAGCCAAGTCCTCTGTCCTCACCCGGTAAGTCATGTGTGTAGTTGAAAATTGCCTTTTCAAATGTTGACGGTGTCAGTATATAACGCCCATTATGTTCACCTTTATTTGAAATCATAAGGGCAAACTTGCACACATCGTCGAGTGTTGAAAAAATGCCCGCATTTCCCGAAACACCGCCTGCAAAACGGGCGTTTTCATCATGAACCTCGCCCATAATGTATTTTTTTTCGTGCGGTGAATATTCCGTACATACACAGTCTAAGTTACGAAGCTTCGGATTTGTGCGCGGATTATATCCTGTTTTACTCATTCCAAGAGGTGTGAAAACATATTGCTCTGCAAGTGCGTCAAGAGTTTTTCCGGACACCTTTTCAAGTATCTTGCCGAGCAAAATATATCCCATACACGAATACTCAACACGCTTGCCGGTGGGATAAATAAGCTCACTTTCGAGTATTGTCTTGAGTATCTCATCGGGGCTTTTGCACACGTTGTAAAGCGGTATGTGCGCTTGTAAACCGCTTGAATGTGTCATAAGCGATTGTATGTTTATATCCTTTTTGTCATCGGGACAGTCGAAAAATCTTCCCACGGTGTCACCGAGGCATATCATTCCGTCCTCGATCATACGGAGCGCTACAACAGTTGTTGACATTATTTTTGAAAGCGACGCCATATCAAACAGCGTGTCGTTTGTTATTTTCGGTGCATCATCCGGAATTGTGCCGTTGAACACACCGCACGGCTCGTTTTCGTCCATTATCACACGGCGGTATCCGTAAAAGCCTGATGTGTAAAGACCGTACCTGTCGCCTATGGCATATGCCGCACCGGGAAAAATCTTGTCGTCTATCCCTTTTTGTATCAATTGTCTTGTTTTTTCAAAAAAATTCATTTAATTTTCCTTTATAATCGGGTTGGTAGTGAAATATGTTATGTAATCTTTGTCCGAGAAAGTGCGGTGTTGACCGCACGAAAACAAAAGGATTTTGTGAAGCTCCCGCTGTTGTCAAAGCTGCTAAAGCTTCGCTTCATATGTGGGAAGAACCGCCGATATCGGGTAAAAACGGTTCGGGTACTGTGTTCTTTTCGCACTGTAATCTGAAGTGTGTTTTTTGTCAGAATTATAAAATAAGCGATGGCGGTTTCGGTGTAGAAACTGATGCCAATCGCCTTTTTGAAATATTCATAAGCTTACGTGATATGGGTGCTGCAAATATCAATCTTGTCAGCCCCACGCCGTATACATACGATATACTCAAGGCGCTTGATATGTGCCGTGATAAGCTTGATATCCCCGTGGTATGGAATACAGGCGGATATGAAAGCGTTGAGACGCTGGAGCTGCTACGTGGCTATATTGATATTTTTTTACCCGATTTCAAATATATAACCCCGTGTATTGCAAAAAAGTATTCAAATGCCGAGAATTATCCCGTATGCGCTTCAAAAGCACTGGAAACGATGCTTAAGCTTGTCGGAGATGAGGTGTATACAGAGGACGGAATGATGAAAAAAGGTGTCATTGTCCGTCACTTGGTTCTGCCGTCACATTCGGAGGAATCCGTAAAGGTGCTTGAACATCTGAAGGAAAACTTCGGCACGGAAGGATATTCATTAAGCCTTATGAGGCAGTATTACCCTTGTCATAAGGCGAATGAATACAAAGAAATAAACCGAAAACTCACGACATATGAGTTTTGTAAAGTTGAAAAAACAGCACAAGCCCTCGGTTTTCACGGATTTTCTCAAGATAAGGGCGCGGATAACAGCGGTTATACACCCGATTTTGACTTACTCGGCATCATTGACTGATGCTTCTTCATCTTCCGCATATTCAAGAATATCTGCGGGCTGACATTTCAGCTCTCTGCATATGGCTTCAAGAGTTGAAAAGCGTATCGCTTTAGCCTTGTTCGTTTTAAGTATTGAAAGGTTGGCCTGCGTTATGCCTATTCTGGAGGCAAGAGCGCCTGATGACATTTTGCGTTTTGCGAGCATAACATCTATGTTTACAATTATTGGCATCTTGTTCTCCTTATATCGTCAGGTCATTTTCGGATTTTATCTCGACTGCTTCACAAAACAGGTTTTTGACAACACGTATGATAAGTCCGAAAAATACTGAGGCAATAGCTAAAATGAACGAAAGGAAAATATAAAATCCCAACACGAAGAAAACAGCGCCCGTAATATAACAGCACCACGAAATATGGCGTAAATACTTGACATTCGTCCTGTCAAAGACGATGTCTTTTTTTATGTTTGAAAGCATTCTGTCAAGGGCGAGAACGGCAAAAAATACCGGGATCGTTGCAAGATAAAGCGATATGATAAGAGGTGTCTTTATGTGTTGTGCTGTTTCGGCAACGAGTGTATCGCAGTAGATCTGTGCGATAAACGGAAGCGCTATGGCAAAGGCAATTATCAAAACGATCATTGCCTTCACGAGAATGTGGGATAAGGCAAGAGACCTGTATCTGTTCCAGACATTTTTCATTTTTAATTCTCCGCAATATCCTTTTTGTATATTTCTTTTGTGACGTTTGTTGCCTTTATCTGGTCGATTATCGCTTTGATAGTTGTATCAAGCTTGCTTCCTTCGCGGTAATCGGTATGGGCAATATAGCTTACTCGACCCTGCTTCAAGAGAGTCACAGCCTGATCCTTTTTATCCTGATATACAGCAACAGAGTGGCCGCCGCTTGTTTTTACAAGCTTCATACAGGGAACGTCGGAAAGACCGTCACCGATGTAGATCATATTTGAAAGAGAAATACGCTTCTGCTCATCGGGCACTGAATCGTTCAAGTCATCGTGCTTGGTTACATCAAGCACACCCTTATTTATTCTGTAGACAAACTGCGTCTTACTTGTGTAGTTAACAGCCATAGCAGGCCAGATAGCTTCCCCATCCTCATTGTACATAAATTCGCACGCATATATCTCTTTGAAGCAATTTGCGATGGGAGTGCCTTCTATTATCTCCTTAAGACCTGAGGAAATAACGTAATGTTCTATTTGCACACCGTGCTCTTTACCGTACTGTGTGATACGGTCGAACCATTCTTCAACGCCGTCAAACAGTACAACATCCTTGCCCTGATTTCGAAATTCCTCACGGCTGAGCTTAAGGTCGTGCTTTTTTGACTCCTCAACCATGCAGTACATGTACGCAAGAATGGAATCCATGCCATTTGTGCGCATTATATAATTGCATTTTGACCAAAACTCCGCCCCGGTCATTCCTATTCCCGGAATAAATGCGTACTCCTGCATATCACGGGGAGATAATGTTTTATCAAAGTCATACATTATAGCAACTATAGGTATCATAAATTCGTACCTCCGAGATGAATTTGCGGTAAACACCGCTTAATACAGTGGTATTGTATCATATTTTTTTTTGATATTCAAGCGTTGTAGCAAAAAAAAACGCTTGTTAATATAATATTTATATAATAAATGTAAAATAAATACATTTATTATGGATTTCTTAGGGGTGAAATCACCGCTTTCCAAAATTTACATTTAGTTAACATATTTACATTCTACTACACTTGACACCTTTGAATACATATGGTATAATAACTCCGCTTGATGTGCGATGAAGCGGGAGGTGGCTATAAGAAACGCAAGTTTCTGTATAGGGAATTTCCGCAGAGTATGTCCGATTTTTAACCGGGCGATAGGAAAAATGAAAAGACACGGGGAAGTTCTTGGGATATCCCGCCATTTGGTATTCTTCTATGGCGGCGATCCGTTACGGGGCTGACTCGGCCGAGTTTTCCGGAATTATCGTTTGTTGGTGTTCCGGATTTTATTAGGGGTGCCCGTGAAACACCCGGCATCGTGTTTAAATTTTTGAAAGCCCTTTTAAATCACCCACAAATTTAAAAGGAGGAAAAAACCATGGCAACAAAAGAAAAGATCAGAATCAGACTGAAGAGTTACGAACACGCTCTTGCAGATGCGGCTGCTGCTAAAATAGTGGAAACTGCAAAGAGAACAGGTTCTGCGGTATCCGGTCCCATTCCGCTGCCCACAGAACGTGAGATTGTTACAATTCTTCGTGCGGTACACAAATATAAAGATGCCCGCGAGCAGTTTGAAATGAGAACCCACAAGAGACTTATAGACGTCATAAAGCCCACAAAGGACACAGTTGATGCTCTTACTAAGCTCGAACTTCCGGCCGGCGTTGAAATCGAAATCAAGTTATAATCTTGATGTGAGGCCAACACGTGGTCATGTTGGTAGCGTATGCTGCCAACCAATAACCTACAGGAGGATAAAAAAATGAAAAAGGCTATTATCGGTAAGAAGATCGGTATGACACAGATCTTCGACGAAGCCGGAAAAGTAATTCCGGTAACTGTAATTGAAGCCGGTCCCTGTGTTGTTACACAGAAGAAAACTGTTGAAACAGACGGCTATGACGCTGTTCAGTTCGGTTTTGCAGATGTTAAGGACAAGCATCTGACAAAGCCTGAGAAGGGACACTTCAAAAAGGCGGGCGTTGCCCCCAAGAAGCATCTGAAGGAATTCAGACTTGATGATATTTCAAATATCAATGTTGGTGATATAATCACAGCAGAAACATTTGAAGCAGGCGAAAGAGTAGATGTAACAGGCATTTCCAAGGGTCACGGATTCAGCGGCGTTATCAAGAGATGGGGCTGCCACAGACTCAGAATGACTCACGGTGTGGGCCCTGTTCACCGCCAGGCGGGTTCAATGGGTGCTAACTCCAGCCCGTCAAGAATATTCAAAAACAAGAAAATGGCAGGTCAGTACGGTGCTGAGCAGGTAACGATCCTTAACCTCGACATCGTAAAGATCGACGCTGAGAAGAACATCATCGCTGTTAAGGGTGCCATTCCCGGCGCGCGCGGCGGCATCGTGTTCGTTCGCAGCACATGTAAGTGAGAGGAGGATATAAACAATGGCTAATTTCAAAGTAGTAGACATGGCAGGCAAGAATGTCGGCGAAGTTGAGCTTTCTGAAGCAGTTTACGCTTGCGAGCCCAATGCAGCAGTTCTTCATGCAGCTGTCCGTGCGTACCTTATGAATCAGAGACAGGGTACACAGTCAACTCTCACACGTACAGAGGTTTCCGGCGGCGGTATCAAACCCTGGAAGCAGAAGGGAACCGGTCGTGCAAGACAGGGTTCAACACGTTCACCTCAGTGGACACACGGCGGTGTAGCTCTCGGTCCCAAGCCCAGAAAATACCGCATCGACCTTAACAAGAAGGTTAAAAAATTGGCTATGCAGAGCGCAATCTCTTCCAAAGCTATTGACAATGAGCTCGTAATCGTTGACAAGATCGCAGCAGATGCGTTCAAGACAAAGACAATGGTTGCAATGCTTGCTGCTGTTAATGCAGGCAAAAAGTCCCTCGTTGTTCTCGACAGCAACGACGAAAAGGTTGTAAAGAGCTTTGCGAACATACCCGGCGTTAAAACGGCTCAGGTAAACACAATAAATGTATATGACATACTTAACTGCGATACATTTATAGTTGCTAAAGAGGCAGCCGAGAAAATTTCGGAGGTGTACGCATAATGAAAACATCATACGATATAATCATCCGTCCCATAGTTACGGAAGCTTCAATGACGATGGCTGGTGAAAAGAAGTATGTTTTCGAAGTACTTCGCACAGCAACAAAGTCCGAAATCGCAGCAGCGGTTGAAGAGCTTTTCAAGGTAGATGTAGCATCTGTCAACACTGTTAACGTAAAGAAAAAACCGAAAAGACTCGGTGTACACTCCGGTTACACACGCACTTGGAAAAAGGCATTTGTTACACTTACAGCTGACTCCAAGACGATCGAGTTCTTCGACGGTCTTATGTAATGGAGGTAAGCGGCAATGGCAGTAAAAACATATAAACCGACTACTCCGGGTAGAAGACAGATGACGACTCCTTCATTCGAGGAGATCACAAAGAAGTCACCCGAAAAAAGTCTTATTTTTACAAAGAAAAAGCATGCAGGCCGTAACAGCTACGGTAAGATCACTGTTCGTCACAGAGGCGGCGGCAACAAGATCAAGTACAGAATTATCGATTTCAAGCGTCAGAACGATGCACCCGCAACAGTTCTCGCTATTGAATATGACCCTAACAGAACAGCGTATATAGCGCTTATTGAATACGAAGGCGGAAAGAAGGCTTACATCATCGCTCCCGTCGGTCTTAAAGTAGGTGACGTTATCTACTCCGGCGAAACAGCTGATATCAAGCCCGGTAACACACTTCCCATTTCAAATATTCCTACGGGTACATTCATTTACAATATCGAGCTTTATCCCGGTAAGGGCGCACAGCTCGTAAGATCTGCAGGTACTGCAGCTCAGCTTATGTCCAAGGAAAACGGTATGGCACTTGTACGTCTTCCCAGTGGAGAGATGCGTTATGTTCGCCTTAACTGTAAAGCTACAGTGGGCCAGGTAGGCAACTTGGAACATGAAAATATCAAACTCGGTAAAGCAGGTAAGACACGTCACAAGGGTATTCGTCCCACAGTTCGTGGTTCTGTAATGAACCCCTGCGACCACCCTCACGGTGGTGGTGAAGGTAAGTCACCTGTAGGACGTCCCGGTCCCGTAACTCCTTGGGGCAAGCCTGCTCTTGGTTACAAGACAAGAAACAAGAAGGCTAGAACCAACAAATTCATTATTAAGCGTAGAAACGCTAAGTAATTGAAGGAGGATAATTAACTATGAGCAGAAGCTTAAAAAAGGCTCCATACGTTGAAAAGAAGCTTTTCGACCGTATCGTAGCTATGAATGAAAAAAATGAGAAGAAAGTGCTTAAGACCTGGTCACGCGCTTCAACTATATTTCCTGAGTTTGTAGGACACACTATCGCCGTTCACGACGGAAGAAAGCACGTGCCTGTATACGTAACTGAAGATATGGTAGGACACAAGCTTGGTGAATTTGCACTTACCCGTACCTTTAAGGGTCATGCG
>JAZNEN010000037.1:0-5659 GCA_045588615.1 Eubacteriales bacterium | reverse complement strand
ACGATCCGACTTCGGCACATCCGCCGTTAGTTGTAAAATACGCAGAGCTTGTGTTGCCCTCGATCGTATAAAGTGTTCTGCCGTCCCAGCCTGTAACGATTCCGACATGGTTTACCGTTCTGCCGCTTGCTGCACCGCTTGAAGACAGGAAGAATACAATATCGCCCGCTTTGGGTGAATATGCACCGGACTGTATTTGCGACCATCTGTACGCTCTGCCCTGGTTTTTAAACGGACGCACCTGATCCTCAGTGTACTGGCAACACGGAACGATACTCTGCGGAATACCCGCATTGTATGCGCACCACGAAACAAACATTGCACACCACTGTGCATCAATAAAATTATAAGAATCGTCCTTGTGATATGTATACCAGCGTCCGTACTCAGTATAGTTGTTCGAGCCTTGAACAGTACCTGCAATCTGTGAGGAATTGTTGCCTTCCTGATAACCTATCTGCGATTTGGCGACATTTACTATATCACGTCTTTGGTTGCCCGACAGTTTGACATTTTTCAAATTCTGATAATAGGGACCTGACATATACGCTGAAGAGCCGGAATAAGATACCGCCTGTGCATCATACGGAACTACTGCCGTAACAAGCGTAAATACCGTACAAATGCAAAGCAAGCACGCAAATAAACGTTTCATTTTTTACTCCTTTGTTTGTGAATAGTGTACAAATATTATATATACATATAATAGCAAATTGTACATTTCATATCATCAACTTTTCTTAAATCTATTATTAACAAAAATGTATTTTATTTTATAACAGTTTGTGATTTAGACATTTATACTTTAAATTGTTAAATTTGAATACAGTTTCAAGACAGCATATTGTTTATATAGGACATATTTTGAGACTGCTTTTGCCTGATTTTATTTCCCATAAACAACAAAACGGGGCTGGCTCATTTAAGGAAATAACTCCTAAAATAAGTCGCCCCACGTATATTTTTTGAATATTTATTCTGTAGGGGAGTGCAATGCACTCTCGCTTTTAGTATATTTATACATTTCGAGGCGGACGACCAATGGTCGTCCCTACAAAGTTTACCATATATTTCCTTTAATGAGCCAACCTCTTACAATTATTAATATGATCAATATACAAATTATTTCACGAACAGTTCACCGCTGCCGTCAAGATCAACGGTAAGTGTGCTGCCTATGTTAAGCTCACGAGAGAGTATCTCTTTCGCAAGAAGCGTTTCAATACTTGCTTGCAGATATCTTTTCATCGGTCTTGCACCATAAATGGGATCGTATCCCGAATTAATAATTTTCTCCTTTGCCTCCTCCGTTATTTCAAGACTAAGTCCTCTTTCAGCAAGACGCAGTTCTATCCTCTTTATCAGTATATCGGCAATTTTACCAATATTTTCACGTGTCAGCGGTTTATAGAAGATTATTTCATCGAGTCTGTTCAAAAACTCGGGACGGAATGATGCACGCAGTTGCACCATCACATTTCGTCTTGCTTCTTCTGTAATTTCACCGTTAACACCCGATTCAAGCAAATACTGCGATCCGATGTTTGAGGTCAATATAATAACGCTGTTTTTGAAATCCACCGTTCTTCCCTGGCTGTCTGTGATACGTCCGTCGTCAAGCACCTGTAAAAGTATGTTGAAAACATCGGGATGCGCCTTTTCTATTTCGTGAAAAAGGATAACTGAATACGGTTTTCTTCTCACCGCTTCCGTAAGCTGACCGCCCTCGTCATATCCGACGTATCCGGGAGGCGCACCTATAAGACGGGAAACGGAAAATTTCTCCATATACTCACTCATATCAATACGCACCATATTGCGTTCATCGTCAAACATCGCCTCGGCCAGTGCTTTTGCAAGCTCGGTCTTACCGACACCTGTCGGACCCAAGAACATAAACGATCCTATCGGACGGTTGGGGTCTGATATACCTGCACGTGAACGGATGATAGCCTCCGACACTTTTTCAACCGCCTCGTCCTGTCCCACAACACGCAAGTGAAGTGTTTTGGCAAGATTCAGTATTTTTTCACGTTCGCCGCCGGAAAGCTTTGACACGGGGATTCCCGTTCTGCGTGATACTATCTCGGTTATTTCTTCTTCTGTGACGGTGTCCGTGACGAGCTTCTGCTCGCCCTTTGTTTTTTCCGCCTTTTCAAGAGCAGACTTCAGCTTGTTTTCGAGTTCGGGCAAGGCGGAATAACGAAGACGAGAAGCCGTTTCATACTCATAATTCATCTGTGCTTTTTCAAGCTGTGCATTTACACGGTCGATTTCTTCTTTAAGCTTTTTGACGTCCTCAACAGCAGTTTTCTCGTTTTCCCAACGAAGCTTGAGCTCATTGTATCTTTCCCTGTCAGAGGAAAGCTCATCGGTAAGTTTTTCAAGTCTTTCCTTTGAAAGGGTGTCTGTTTCCTTTTTAAGTGCTGTTTCCTCAATTTCAAGCTGTATTATCTTACGGCGTAAGAGGTCAAGCTCCTCCGGCATAGAATCAATTTCGGTTCTTATGCAAGCACAAGCCTCGTCAATTAAATCTATTGCCTTATCAGGGAGAAATCTGTCTGTTATATATCTGTGCGACAACGTTGCCGCGGCAACTATCGCTCTGTCCTGTATGCGGACACCGTGGAATATCTCGTATTTTTCCTTGAGTCCTCTGAGGATAGATATTGTATCTTCAACTGTCGGTTCATCGACCAAAACAGGCTGGAAACGGCGTTCAAGCGCAGCATCCTTTTCGATGTATTTGCGGTATTCGTCAAGCGTTGTTGCGCCTATACAATGTAATTCGCCCCTGGCAAGCATCGGCTTCAGAATATTGCCTGCATCCATCGCACCGTCGGTTTTGCCTGCACCCACTATCAAATGAAGCTCATCAATAAACAGAATTATTTTACCATCAGAACCTTTTATTTCATTCAGCACGGCTTTAAGACGTTCCTCAAACTCGCCTCTGAATTTTGCACCTGCGATAAGCGAACCCATATCAAGTGAAAAAACCGTCTTGTTTTTAAGTCCCTCGGGAACATCGCCCCTCATTATGCGCTGTGCAAGTCCTTCTGCTATCGCAGTTTTACCGACACCCGGCTCACCTATTAAAACGGGATTGTTTTTCGTTTTTCTGGAGAGAATACGCACGACATCGCGTATTTCACTGTCTCGCCCTATAACGGGATCAAGCTTTTGTTCTCTTGCCCTCGCAACAAGATCTGTACCGTATTTGCTCAGCGCATCGTATGTTTCCTCGGGTGAATCCGTTGTGACACGGCTGCTTTTCACCGACGTAAGTGACTTTTCAAATATTTTCTTGTCTATCTTGTTTTCGTCAAATATGCGTTTTATTTTATCTGTCGGACTGTCAAACAAAGCAAGCATTATATGCTCAACAGAAACATAATCATCCTTTTGGCTGTTTGCCGTCTGTTCGCTTTTGGCAAGCACACGGTCACAGTCGGGAGAAATATAAATTTTGTCAGCTTCTCTGCCTCCGCTTATCCTCGGCATATTTTCTATAACACTCTTAAGCGAAAGAAGGACAGCTTCCGTATCGAATCCCGACTTTTCAAAAAGCTGGCGGATGAGTCCGTCGGAAGGCGAAAGGAGTGCATAAAACAAATGCTCCGATGTTACCTGCGAGTTGCCGTTTTCGCTTGCAATGCTTTGTGCATCCTGAAGCGCCTTAAGCGATCTTTTTGTAAATCTTTCAATCTGCATAATTTTCCTCCTTAAACTATCAGCTTTGAATTTTTCAAATATGAAATGTATTTTTCTTCCGAATCCGAAAGTGAATATCTGCCGGACACAGTTCCTTTCATAATATCGTCAAGCACCCTTACATATGATGATATTCCGTCGGCAAGTGCTTCAGGGGTGTTATTTCCGTTTTCCACGCACATAAGCGTACGGACAAATTTACCGTCAGTGTAATAATATTTTATTTCATTTTTAAAGTATCTCTGCAAATATGCATTTTCCAGCTTGCACCAGAATTTAAAAAACTCTTCTGTAAGCGAGATAAGCGCATCCGACTGTGTACGGAATGATACTGACAGCTCCCCAAATGCACCGTTTTGTATATTCCTGTACAGATGTATATCGTATTTCACAGTAGGTCTGTATTTATATTCAAGTGTGCTTTTCACCGACATTGTCGCCCTGTTCGGTACCATTATCGGAACAATATTATCATACACCGAAAGCATTTTTTCCATTTGTCTGAAAACATTTTCTATATGCATTTCAGGTGTTGTTAAAGAAACATAATCCGCAAGAATCATGTTTATCATATTGGATCTGTTTGTGCCCTGTTTTAAAGCAAGCATATCTATTTTTGATATTACGGAATCTGAAAGTATCAGGCTGTATAAGCTTTTTTGCATTTTATTTCCTCCGTTTCTTTGTAATTATAGTAACACAGTTTATTAAATTTGTCAAGCGATTTATATAAATTATTCTACAAATTTTATTTTTTGCAGTCTTGATGAGGCTTTTGGGCAATAAATATTGACAAATAATACGGCTTATATTATAATGAATACAATAAATATAAGCGAGGTTTATTATGAAAACAGTTGACGCAAAAACACTTGATGTCAGCATTCTTTCCTCTTTTTGGAATGAATATGCTCAAAATGAGATAGTTATCAAGAAATTTTCACCTGAAAAATTCAAAAGTCTTTTCTTTGATGAATACACGGGTGTTAAAAAGGTTTCTGTTGCCGCACTTGACGGTGACAAAGTCATAGGCTTTGCCGCAGGTACACACAAGGCGGGAATGGAAGTCGGATATATCACATACGTTCTTGTTGACAAGGACTACCGCCGTCAGAAGATAGGTAAGGCACTTGCTGAGGAAATCGAAAAGCTTCTTAAAGAGGTTGCCGATGTAACACTTACAAAGTACGAAGCTGTATTCTATAACCCCGTTGGTCTTTCATGGATCGTTCCCGGAACTGACGGACATGACCATCCCGGAATTCCCGGTGTTGATATGCTTCAGGGCGGATATATCTTTATGAAAAATATCGGTTACCGTGATTTTGCATATCAGAATTCATATTACAGATGCCTTGAGGGCTTTGAGTTTTCCGAAAAGATAAAGGCTAAAATGGAGAAAGCAAAGGAACACGGTCTTTCCATTACTTATTACGACAAGAACCGCCACTATGATCTCGAGGAGCTTTTTGATAACCTTAAAAACCCGGGCTGGAAGGCCGCTATCATGGGTAATGAAGCAAAAGAAAATCCCCTGCCCCTTTTGGTTGCAGAGGATGCATCGTCAGGTGACGGCCGTGCAAAGGTAATCGGATTTACAGGTCCGCTTACGGTTCAGGAAAGCGGAAGAGGATATTTTGCAGGTATCGGTGTTCATACAGATTACCGTACATACGGTCTCGGAAGCGCACTGTTTTCTTCCCTCTGTTCGGGACTTCACGATATGGGGGCTGAATTTATGACACTCTTTACAGGTGAAACAAACCCCGCAAGAAATATCTATGAATCTGCAGGCTTCAAGGTCGTACGTTGCTGGGCAGACATGAGAAAAGAAATAAGATAAAAAAATTATTTAAACTTAAAAGCTATAAAGGGGTGGCTCATTTATGGAAATAACTTCCAAAATAAGTCGCCCCGTGTACTTTTTGAATATTTATTCTGTAGG
>JAZNEN010000036.1:0-2751 GCA_045588615.1 Eubacteriales bacterium | reverse complement strand
TTGCGGGCGGTGTGATCGTTATAAGGAGAAAAAGAAGATAAATGAGCGAAGAATATAACAAGGAAACAGAAGGCGGGGCTCTTCCCGAAGAATCCGACGAAAGCGAACTGCACAGTATTTTATACGGCGGTGAATATTCCGAATATAAGGAAGACCTTGACTTATCCGACATAGAAAAAGAGGAAAACGAAAAAAAGCTGAACCTTTCGACCTTTGAAGAGGACACCTTTAAAAAGGACGAAAAGAAAGCCTCCTACACCTCTACAAAAAGCAAAAAACTCTTGATCGCCATTCTCGGCGGTGTGTTCGTGCTTCTTATTGCCGCATATCTCATTTTAGGCCCTACAGGGTTTGATGTGTTCGGCTTCAAGGAAACAGAACAGACACCTGTCGTTTACACCACAGGCGAGGTAAAGGGCGCAGGCAAGGATAACTGGCTTATTTACGAGCATGTTGAAAGAAACAACATTCAAAGCATTGAGGTACACAACAAGCACGGTGTTTACACGGTGTACTACAATCCGCAGGCGGACGGCTTCTACTTTTTGGGTGCCGAAACGCTTTCGTATAACGAGGAGCTGTTTTCGTATCTCGTAGTAAGCGCGGGCTACACGGTGTTTGCCGACAGACTGCCCAAAGGTGAGCGCAGTGACGATCTTTCCGAATACGGTCTGTCACCCGACGATAACCCCGCATATTTTATTCTGACAACGAGAACGGGCAATAAGCACAAGCTCTATATAGGCAATCCCACCCTTGACGAGGGCAGATACTACGTAATGTACGAAGGGCGTGACATTGTTTACGTGCTTGAAAGCTCTATTGAAAAAACGCTTTTAGGTGACGTGCGCGACATTCTGACACCCATTCTGTCATTCCCTGTTCCTACAGGTTCAAACGATTATTACACAAGAATACCCGAGATTTATTTAACCTTGAATAAGGATGAGCCGTATGTGTTCATCGATTACACAAAGGACGACAAAACGACAGAGGAAACTTTCGGAGTAACTATACCGTATATGCTCCGTTACCCGGATAACCTGCCCGCTTCGACAGAGCAGGTAACATCGCTTTTCCAATATATTATAAACCTTCAAGCCGATGAATTGCTTGAATATGATATCTGCTACACGAAGGATGAATTTGACTCCGCCACAGGCGAGATATACGAGGAAGAAGAGGTAAAGCCCGAGATCCTTCTCAAATACGGTATAAAGGATGCCGAAAAGGCACTTATCTACACGTATGAGGGCTACCCGACGATAGTTTATTTCAGTGAGCTTCAGAAGGATGAAGACGGAAGATCATTCTATTATGCGTGGTCACCCGTTGCGGGAATACTTACGAAGCTGTCGGCAGATAAGGTACCTTTCCTTGAATGGAAAAAGGTCGACTTTATGGAAAAAGCGCTGTTCAATGCGCACATTGACAAGGTTGGAGCTCTTGAGCTTATCGACAAGACTTCCTCGGCAAAGCACTATGCGTTTGAGCTTACGGGCAAAGGTGACGATCTTTACATTGAAGAGACCGTTTCGGGAAAATTCCTGAAGTCCACGGGCAAGACGGAGGGCGGAAAGAGTGATGTTTACAACTTCCGCCAGTTCTACAAATCCGCTTTGTATATGGAAGCGGGCGATATGGTCGATGAACCGAGCGAAAAGTCTCTTATAGCTCAGGTAAAAATGACCACACGCAACGGTTACGAAATGGTTTACGAGTTTTACGCATATTCCGATCAGCGCTGTTATTACACGATAAACGGCGAGGGAATGTTCTACGTAAAGCGCGCGGCGGTACAAAAGCTGTTTTCGGACGCTCAGCGTCTGCTTGACGGCAAGGATGTAAACGCCGAATCTGAATATTAAACGGAGAAAACGATGCCGCTTCTTGAATGTCATTCCCTGTCAAAGGTCTACAGACAGGGAGAAAATACGATACCTGCCGTCAGGGACTGCAATCTGACGATCGAAAAGGGTGAATTTATCGCCATTGTCGGCACATCGGGCTCAGGCAAAAGCACGCTTCTGTCGCTTTTGGGCGGGCTTGACACACCCAGCGGCGGCAAAGTATACATAAACGGCTGTGACATTTACAAGCTGTCAAACGAAAAGCTTGCAGAATACAGACGTCAGCACATCGGCTTTATATTTCAGAATTACAATCTTATACCCGTTTTTACGGCACTTGAAAATATTCTTATGCCCGTCTTACTCGACGGGCGTAAGATAAACGCGCACCACGTTAACGAGCTGCTTGATGTCCTCGGCATCGCCGACAGGATACATCACCTGCCCGGTGAGCTTTCGGGCGGTCAGCAGCAGCGTGTGGCGGTTGCCCGTGCGCTTGTGAATTATCCGTCGATAGTGCTTGCGGACGAGCCGACGGGGAATCTTGATAAAAATTCCGCACGTGAGCTGATGAAGCTGTTGCTCGAAACAAAAAAGATTCAGGATCAGACGCTTGTCATCGTTACCCACGATGACACGGTAGCCGCAATGGCAGATAAAATATACCGAATGGACGACGGATATTTGAAAAGACAATAATTTGGATCTACAGGAAAAAAATCATATGTTTAAAGTTTTACTTAAGGAAAACCGCGCAAGGCGGGGAGAGTTTGTAAGCTGTCACGGGACGGCACAGACTCCCGTTTTTATGAATGTCGGCACTTCAGCCGCAATAAAGGGCGGCATATCGACACAGGATCTTTATGAGCTTGGCTGTCAGATAGAGCTGTCAAATACTTAC
>JAZNEN010000035.1:0-7269 GCA_045588615.1 Eubacteriales bacterium | reverse complement strand
GATAAGAAAAGAAGAGAATTAACGATTTTTAACCATTAACTCTCTTTTTCTGCTTTGTGAAGTTTTTGCTGACGCAAAAGTGAAGTTGTGCTATGCACAGTGAAGTTGTTCGCCACGGGCTCACAGTGAAGTTAAGTTTGCCATTGCTTCGCCGTACGGCGAAACTTCACTCACGAAGTGAACTTCACTATCGCAGATAACTTCACTTGCCCGAAGGGCAAACTTAGTTTTAGCGTGTTCTCCGTTAAGGATAACACGCTAATTGCAGTAATCCTTTTTTCATTAAAAATCATTCATAGACATATCAAGCGGGGCGGGGGTTTTGGCTGTGACTTCTCTTACAATGAAGCACAGATAGATAGGCGTCAAAAATTCAATTGATAATTTCAGGATATATAATGCAAGTACATCTACTCTGCCGTTCAAAAATGTCTCACATATCACATAAGCAAGCAAAATTATGACGGATATTACATTTGCCCTTGATATCATTCTGTCTTTTATCAGCGCATTTATCATAAGATACAAACCGATTACCGTGATGATGTCTGCCAACATATAAATATAATTACTATAATTACTTATATCGATTATCAGTCCTAATCTTCCCTTCTGATGCGTAATTTCAGACATAAAAATGCTTAATATATTGCCCATCATTACGTTTAAGATCTTACGCACAGTTTCTGTAAGTGCAAGTATCAGACATCCGTTTTTTATTAAATAATTTGCATTGATCTTCTGATATTCATATACAAAATATACAAGATATATTATAAATGCAAATATTATGAAAGTGTCGATACCGTTTATTACATTCAATGCCTTCGCCAGCTGTGCTTTCAAAGGATCGATAATTGATACATACTCTACAATAAACAAAGAAACAGACTGTACTGCCCTTATTACAATAACACCGATAAATACAAGATACGTACATTTTGAAAGTCCTATATACTTATCATGTCTTTCCTTTTCCAAAACGGAACAGAACAAATATACAAGCGACATTAAAATATATCCCGCCGCATAGATGTATACGATATATGAAATTATATTTATTACCAAAACTTTTATGACAATTGCCCCACACAGCGAGAGCAAAAGGCACAACAAAAAATATATGCCTGATTTCCCAATATTCTTAAATACACATTTAAAATAGTTTTCGTTTTCCAAAAAAGAAGCGTTGAAACATAACCCGTGATGTATAAATGAATATGCAAGATATATACCGACTGCAAAAAGAATAGCGGTCAAGCTCTCATGAGGTCGAATATACCCTTGGATCATAAAATTCACCGGCAGAGTCAAAGCAAAGTAAAAAAGTGCTGTTTTTGCCACCGCATAAAAAGATTTTTCAAAAAAATTCTTACCTGTCAAACTACCGATAACAAGACAAAGAACAGACAAAACAAAGATCAAGCCTTCAAATGATGCGAATATTAAATGATTCGGAAGCACACTGTTTTTCAAGATAGCTGCAAACCGAAGCGCTCCGAACAGAAACGACGTAACAGCGGTAATTATAAACGCATTTCTGTATATTTTTTCTTTTATGTTTTCCATGTTTTCCTCCGTTTAAAAATAAAACAGTTCTTCGAATGTTTTGTCAAGTGCGATGCACAAAATAAGCGCAAGCTTTGCTGTCGGGTTGAACTGTCCAACTTCAATTGAGCTTATCGTATTTCTCGATACACCGACCAAGTCAGCCAGCTGCTGTTGTGACAGCCCCTTTTCCCCTCTTGCTGTCTTGAGGTTATTTTTTAATATAAGCCCTTCATCCATAAATATACCATCATTCCTGCACTTAATAATGCCCAAAAAATTTCTATGATAGCGCGAACAAGATGTTTTTTCTCCTTAAGCCTTGAAAACATCGTTATATCTCTGCTTGCTGTAATTGAGAAAAGCACAAATAGTCCGCCAAATGCAGCCACATATCTATGAAATAAATATCTGGAAGCAATAATAAGCAACACGCACACCGCCGAACCTACGTAAATACTTATTCGATTAGCTTCGGCAAGTACACTTTCTTCGTATTCACCGTCGATTCCTTCATTTTCTTCTCTGCTTTTTTTAAGTATTTCTTCTTTATCCATAATAAACCCCTTTGCCAAGTTTTGTTGTCATTTATTATACCCGTGACAAGTTTACTTGTCAACAGGTATTTTCAAAACGTTACATTTCGTTCAAAAAAGGGGATTTGATACGCAAATCAAATCCCCCGAAATAACACTTATATTATTTTCTTTTTGGATATATGGGCGCTTATATCATATTCATCAGCCTTGCCCGCGCCTATTACCGTACATGATATAGGTTTTTCCGCAACTCTTACCGGTGCACCCGTAATTGAAGATATGAGCTTATCAAAGCCCCTTAAAAGACTTCCGCCGCCTGTCATAAGAATACCGTTCTTTGCAATATCAGAAACAAGCTCGGGCGGGATCTTTTCAAAAAGCGTGCATATTGCCTCAACAATTCTCGCCGTAGGCTCCTCAAACGCTTCAAGTATATCCTGTCCTGTTACAGTCACGCTTACAGGCGTTGGTGTGCGTTCACCCTTTCCTTTGACAACAACGTCGGACGCCTCACCTCTCCACACGCTTCCTGCCTTTATCTTCGCTTCCTCTGCTGTGGCATCGCTTATGGAAACACCGTATTTCGCCTTGACGTACTTTATTATAGCTTCGTTGAAATTATTTCCTCCGCATTTGACTGAAACAGACTCAACTATACCGCCGAGTGATATAACGGCAACATCCGTTGTGCCTCCGCCGATATCTATCACCATATTTCCGACAGGTGCCAGAACATCGATACCTGCGCCTATTGCCGCGGCAAACGGTGCATCCACGAGATACACATTTTTCGCCCCTGACTCAATGGCGATATCCTTAAAAGCCATTTCCTCAACATCAGAAATACAGCACGGCACCGATATCGTTATATCGGGACGCACAACAAATTTTCCGCAGCTTCTTTCAAGAAATCTGCGAAGCATAACAAGTGTATGCGTATAACGGTTTATAACACCTGTATTTATAGGGAAAACCGTTGTCACATTTTCCGATGTGCGTTCTGCCATCTCCTTTGCTTCTCTTCCTGCTTTTATTACACGGTTTGTCACATTATCAACGGCTATCACCGTGGGCTCTTGCAAAACAAGACCCTTTCCTTTTATATATACAAGCACAGAGGACGTGCCTATATCAATAGCAATTTTTTTATTCATAGTAAAATTCCAATCGTGTTTGATACCTTATTATACCTCATAAAATATCATATTGCAACACTTTTTTACATATTTTTAGACGGAGGCGGAGTTTTAGCCGCAGTGAAAAATTTTACCGATTCCACCCCGCAATTATGTAAAAAAGCAGATATACAAACCGCGGTAGCGCCCGTCGTTGTAACGTCATCAATCAAAATCACTGTTTTGCCTTTTAAAAATTCATTTGCTTCCGTTTTGTTTTTTATATAGAAGCTTTCAAAGGCGTTTTTCGCTCTGCCTTCATAGCTGAGATATTTCTGTTCTTTACTGCCTTTGTTGCTTATTCCGTGAAAAACGGGAATTTTTGTTTTCTCACCGAGGGCTTCAGCTATCATTTTGGCGTGATCGAAGCCGTATTTTTTAAGTGATGAACGGCTTCTCGGAGGATAAGCGATAACACAGTTTGAAAAATCAACATCGTACATCACATATATGTTGTTCATAAGCTGACGGGCGGTAAACTCAATAAGCTTCTTTTGGCTTTTATATTTCAGGGCAACTATAAATTTCTTGGAAAATTCACTTTCATACATTATACAAGATGAATAATACGAAATAAGCCCTGTTTTATTAAGCTTTGCCGTGCAGTTGCAAAACGCGGCGATTTTCAGACATTTCTTGCACGTTTTTTCACGTTCCTCATTCCATTTTTCAAAACAGTCTTCACACAAAACCTCATCGTCCCCGTCGCTTATATCAAGCAGCTTACCGCATACGGGACACTTAGGAGGAATGAAAAATTCAAGTAAGAAATCAGAAACTTTTGAAATACTGTTTCTTATAAAATTTTCAGTCATATACCGACAGCATCTCCCCTAAAGACGTATATCGCATTGCCCTTTGATTGTTGTCTACCATCTTCTTTACGACCGTCTCGTCACCGACAAGAATGACCATTTTCTGCGCCCTTGTAACGGCTGTATACAAAAGATTTCTCGTCAGAAGTCTATTCGAGTAGCTGTATATCGGGATGATAACAACGGGATATTCGCTTCCCTGGCTTTTGTGAACGGTTATGGCATATCCGTGCTCCACCTCGTCCATCATTGTAAAATCGTACCTTGCAATACGGTCGTCAAAATTTATCGTCACATATTCACCCGAGGGATTTATTTCAATTATCGTACCAATGTCGCCGTTGAATATGCCGATACCCTCATGGTCATCTTTATACCATTCTATATTATAATTGTTTTTTATCTGCATAACCTTGTCGCCCTCGCGGAAAACAACATGGCGCAGTTTTTTCTCCTTCTTATCGGATGACGGGGGATTGAGTACCGCCTGCAGTTTTTCGTTCAATATTTCCGTGCCTGCATTTCCCTTACGTGACGGTGTAATAACCTGTATCTGACGCACGATGTCCGCACCGTATGCCTTCGGCAGTCTTGTTTTGCAAAGCTGTGCAACGGTATATGCTGTAGCCTCGTCATTCTCCCTCGCCATAAAGAAGAAATCGTTTGATTTCGTCGTAAGGTCGGGATATTTTCCGCTGTTTATCGCATGGGCATTTGTTACAATAAGACTTTGTTCGGCCTGACGGAATATTTCGGTAAGCTGGACTGTGTTGAATCTTTCGGATGATATAATATCCTTCAGCACGTTACCGGCACCGACCGACGGAAGCTGATCGAAATCGCCTATCAGTATGAGTTTTGCCCCCGGCTTTATCGCCTTCAAAAGTGCATCAGCCAGTGAAATATCGATCATCGATGCTTCATCAATGATAATTACGTTTTCGTCAAGCAGATTTTTTTCGCATCTTATAAACTTCGGCTCAAGTCCGTCATTATATTCCATCTCAAGCAAGCGGTGTATCGTTTTTGCCTCACAGCTTGTAGCCTCTGACATTCGCTTTGCCGCCCTGCCTGTAGGTGCGGCAAGTGCGATCTTATACCCCATTTTACCGAATATATTTATTGCCGCCTTGATAACGGTCGTTTTACCCGTACCGGGACCGCCTGTAAGTACCATAACACCGCTGTTTACAGCAAGCGAAATCGCCTCTCTTTGCCGAGGGGCATATTTTATTCCCTCTGTCAATTCAATATTGTCTATTGTGCGGTTTATATCGTTTATTCCGTATGAAATATTTTTTTCTTCCAAAAGCTTCAGCTTTTCACAAACGTATTTTTCCGCATCGTAAAATTTTCTGAGGTAGACACATTTACGGTCGCCTACGCGTTTTTTACATACTGTGCCTGCGGAAATAAGCTCATCAAGTATATCGGAAAGCGGCTCTTTATCCATATTCAGCACTTGTACACCTGCGCCGAGGAGCTTTTCTTCGGGAATAAAAGTGTGACCGTTTTGGTTTGCGTTGTGAAGAAGTATATACTTTAGTGCCGCCTCTACACGCTCAAGGCAGTCCTTTTTCATCCCAAGATCTTTTGCGATCCTGTCACAGTCGGAAAAACCGATACCGTATATCTCATCACTGAGAACGTACGGATTTTGTTTTATAACCCCGACTGCCGAACCGCCGAAGCGTTTGAAAATACGCACGGCTGTAGACGGCGGAAAATAATCACTGCAAAACGCCATAACGGAACGCATACCGTGCTGACGCTTGAAATCCTCGCTTATCTGCTCCGCTTTGGAAGATGAAATTCCCTTTATATCCGTCAGCCATTCGGGGTGGTTTTCTATAACATCAAAGGCTTCAGTGCCGAACTGATCGACGATCTTTCTTGCAACTGCCTTTCCGACACCCTTTATTGAGTTCGAGGAAAGATACTTAAGTATCGTTCCTTCCGTTGACGGCAGTTCCTTTTCGTAATATTCGACCTTGAACTGACGTCCGAACTGCGGATGGACGGTGAATGTGCCGTAAGCCTTTATCGTTTCGCCTTCCGTGATGCACGGAAGTATGCCGACGATTGTCAGAAACTCCGCTTCGCCTACAGAAAGCTCTGCCACGCTGTAACCGTTGTCGGCATTTTGATATATGACTCTTTCGACGGTTCCTTCCGCCATTTCCAAATTTTCCGTGTCGAACAAACCGTCTCACCTCCATAAATCCCAGTGCTTCAATACAGGCACAAAAAATGCCGTAAACGCAAAACACCGAAAGTAAAATATCGCATATAACAGAACAGAACATATATTTCTCCAAAATAGAATTTTGATATCAATATATGTTCTCTGTTTTGTAGTGGTTAAATTAAATTTTTAAGTGTTTCTGAAAGATCTCTTTCTTCCCAAGGAGCATTTATATCCTCACGTCCCATATGACCGTATGAAGAAAGCGGTGAGTAGATGGGACGGCGCAGATTAAATTTCTTGATTATTGCCGCAGGTCTGAAGTCAAATGATTTCATCACAGCGTCATATATCTTAGCTTCATCGACCTTTGCTGTGCCGAATGTTTCGATAAGCACAGACAAGGGCTTTGCAACGCCTATTGCGTATGCTATCTGGACCTCACACTTTTCACAAAGTCCCGCCGCAACGATGTTTTTTGCAACGTATCTTGCGGCATATGCAGCACTTCTGTCAACCTTTGTGGGGTCTTTACCGGAGAAAGCACCGCCGCCGTGACGGGAATAACCGCCGTATGTATCAACGATTATCTTTCTGCCGGTAAGGCCGCTGTCCCCCTGAGGACCGCCGATAACAAATCTTCCTGTGGGGTTAACATATATTTTCGTATTCTCATCCATAAGATCTGACGGAATTGTGGGGTTTATAACGTATTTTATAACATCCTCTTTTATTGTTTCAACCGATGTATTTTCATCGTGCTGGGAAGAAACAACAACCGCATCAATCCTTACGGGCTTGCCGTCGTTATATTCAACAGTCACCTGTGTCTTACCGTCAGGACGGAGGTATGAAAGCGTGCCGTTTTTTCTTACCTCTGTAAGCTTTTTTGCAAGCTTGTGAGCAAGGGAGATGGGAAGCGGCATAAGCTCAGGTGTTTCGTCGCACGCAAAGCCGAACACCATACCCTGGTCGCCTGCGCCCGTGTCGAGACCGTCTGTCATCTC
>JAZNEN010000034.1:0-4681 GCA_045588615.1 Eubacteriales bacterium | reverse complement strand
CGCAGTTCCCGAACAGTAAAAATAACAAATTGCCCGTCTGATACACGGGCAATTTTCTTTATTTGTTTTGAAATTATGAGTAGATTTCTTAATATATCTATGTTATTATGATGTTTTGATAATATACACAAAGGACGTACTGATGCTTAAAATTGGTTTTGTTTCGCTCGGATGCAGTAAAAACCAGGTTGATACCGAGGTTATGCTTCATTTGCTTGATGAAAAAGGATACGAAATTACAACTGAGGAAATTGACGCCGATGTAATAATAATAAACACCTGTGCTTTTATCGAAAGCGCAAAAAAGGAGGCCATTGACAATATCCTCGATATCGCATGGCTGAAAGAACACAGAAAACTGAAAAAAATAATAGTCACAGGCTGTCTTGCCGAAAGATACCGTGAGCAGATACTTGAGCAGATGCCCGAGGTAGATGCTGTTGTCGGTGTCGGAAGCATACACGAAATATGCGACGTTGTAGAGCGTGCAGTAAAAGGCGAAAGATGCACTGCTATAGGTGACAAAAACACCTCTCCCTTAGGCGGCGGCAGAATGGTGACTACACCGACACATTCAGCATACATAAAAATTGCAGAGGGATGTGACAACAAATGTACATACTGTGCAATTCCCTCAATAAGAGGAAAATTCCGTTCAAGAACTATTGAAGATATAGTTGAAGAAGCAAAGCTTTTTGACCGTGACGGAACACGCGAGCTTTCGCTTATAGCACAGGACACTTCACGTTACGGAATTGATATTTACGGTGAATACTCGCTTGTCAAGCTTATACGTGCGATATGTGAAAACACATCGATACCGCACATCAGACTTCTGTACTGTTACCCCGACAAAATAACTGATGAGCTTGTAGAGGAGATCCGTGACAATGACAGAGTTTTGAAATATATCGACCTGCCGATACAGCATATAAACGATAACGTACTTTCACGTATGAACCGCCACGGCGGAAGCGCAGTTATCAAGGATGCGATAAAACGTCTTCGTGATGCTGTACCCGATATTGTTATAAGAACCACGGTCATCGTGGGCTTCCCCGGTGAAACAGAGGAAGAGTTTGCTGAGCTTGTTGAATTTGTCAAGGAAGCAAAATTTGAGCGTTTGGGCGCATTCACATACTCGCGTGAAGAGGACACACCCGCATATGACTTTGACGGTCAGATAGACGAGGATATCAAGGACGAAAGACTTGACACGATAATGACGCTCCAGGCAGAGATCGCTGAAAAATACAGTGCATCGCAGGTCGGAAAGACACTTGACGTGCTGGTTGACGAATACGATGCGGCAGCAGGCGCATATGTAGGAAGAAGCTTTGCAGATGCACCCGATGTTGACTGCTGTGTGTTTTTTGACGTCGACGGTGACAAGACGAAATATAATCCGGGCGATTATGTTAAGGTAAAAATAACCGATTATGAAAGTTATGACTTGATCGGTGAGTCGGTAAAGGAGATGCGATAATGAACAAAATGAATATTCCCAACAGACTTACCGTTCTGCGTATCATTATGATACCGTTCGTTATGGCATTTATACTTCTGCCTTTGGAAGGACAGGTGTGGCATTACTTTGTTGCGGCGCTTCTGTTTCTCATTGCAACAATAACGGATTTTATTGACGGTTATCTTGCAAGAAAGAACGGAATTGTCACAAACTTCGGTAAATTTCTTGATCCGCTGGCTGACAAATTTCTTGTATTCGGTACGTTTTTAGCAATGCTCGGAAGTGATATCGCAAAATTCAACGATATGAAATTCACAATTGCGATTTCACTTGCAATTATGGTATTCCGTGAGCTTGCGGTAACAAGTGTAAGGCTTGTGGCAAAAAATTCAGACGGTACGGTAATTGCCGCCGCAATGCTCGGAAAGATAAAAACATTTTCACAAAGCGTTTGCATAATCTATATGCTTGTATCCGACGTTGTTTTCCCGACATCTCTCGGTGCATTTTTCGAATATCATGTAATGGATTATATACTTTTGATATTCACCGTTATTATGACGATAATTTCGGGATTTCAGTACATGCAGAAATATTTTAAATACATAGATCCCACAGAATGAGTGGGAAAAGGAGAAACATATGAAAATGTGGGAGGGACGCTTTAAAAAAGAGCTTGCGTCCGAAGTAAACGATTTCAATTCTTCCCTGCCATTTGACTGCAGAATGTATAAGCAGGACATTCTCGGCAGCATCGCACACGCGGGCATGCTTGCAAAATGCGGAATAATAGGAAAAGACGACGGAGAAAAAATAATTTCAGGTCTCAAAGGCATACTTGCAGACTTTGAAAGCGGTGCACTCACGTTTGATTCCGATGCGGAAGACATACACATGTATGTTGAGCAGATACTTACATCAAGAATCGGCGACGTGGGCAAAAAGCTTCACACAGCACGCTCAAGAAACGACCAGGTCGCGCTTGATATAAGACTTTATTTAAGAGATGCGGCAAACGAAATAAGAAGCCTTTTGTCACAGCTTATCGATGTTATTTGTGACAAGGCAGAGGAAAACATCGACACGGTAATGCCGTCATATACGCATTTGCAAAGAGCACAGCCCGTTACATTTGCGCATCACCTTTCTGCATACGGTCAGATGTTCAGACGTGACTGCGAAAGAATTGACGATGCTTACAAGAGAATCAATATGATGCCCCTCGGCGCTTGCGCCGTTGCGGGAACAACATATCCGACGGACAGACAGGCGGTTGCAGATGCGCTCGGATTCGATGCGATAACGGAAAACAGTATGGACAGCGTTTCAGACCGTGATTTTGTTATAGAATTCTGTTTTGACCTTTCGCTTATCATGATGCATCTTTCAAGATTTTCGGAAGAAATGATAATGTGGTGCTCGGCAGAGTTTTCGTTTATTGAGCTTGACGATGCGTACTCCACAGGCTCGTCCATTATGCCCCAGAAGAAAAACCCCGACATAGCGGAGCTTACACGTGGTAAATGCGCAAGAGTATACGGTGACCTTAACACGCTTCTCGTTATGATGAAGGGACTTCCCTTGGCATACAACAAGGATATGCAAGAGGATAAAGAGGCTGTATTTGATGCTATAGACAACACATCTATGTGTATTTCCATATTCACAAAGATGCTTGAAACATCAACAGTAAAGCCTGCTGTTATGCACAAGGCGGCAGAGGGCGGATACATAAACGCAACGGACTGTGCAGACTATCTTGCAAAAAGAGGTATTCCTTTCCGTGATGCGTACAAGGTAACAGGCGGACTTGTGGCTTACTGTATTGAAAACGGCAAGACTCTCAATTCCCTCACCCTTGAGGAATACAAGATGTTCAGCCCCGTATTCGAAAACGACGTTTACCACGCACTTGACCTTGCAACCTGTGTTGAAGACCGTAAGAGCGCAGGCGGCCCTGCGCCTGTAAGAGTACGTGAGCAGATAGAATCGCTCAGAAAATTTAATCGGAAATAATAATGGCTAAATAAAAAGATGAGGCTTTAAATGTAAAAGCTTCATCTTTTTTGTTATAGATACTAATTACATTTCAAATTTACAAATAGATTTCCGAAGGAAATCTGCGCCCTACGCCCGTGGGCGATTTGCAAGCGGATATTGTCCGCCTGCAAATCGAGGGGGGACGGGCAGGGCGCATAAACCGGCATAAATATTCAATATATTAGACTATTTTATTATTCGTCATCCTCTTCGTCATCAAGCTCTGCTATCATTTTATTATAGCGCTTGACCTTATAAAATTCACCTATCAAATAATCGAATATAAACGAAATAATGAACATACTTACAAAGGTAATTACAGCAGTAACGGCTATCGTTGCGCCCTTACCAAGACTTGGAAATATCACCTCGGTAAGCTCCATATCGGTCAGTGCATTTTCGCCGAATTGCATAAGAAGAATATCCATAGCGCCAAAACCAAGAGCGTAAAAGAAGCTTCCAACAGCATAATTCTTTATTCGTGCAAATCTTTCGGGTTTACTGTTACCTGTCGGCAAAGGGCGGTTTTTGTAGTCAAGAGGCTGTTCAACATCGCCCATAACACGGCGTGCAATTATAATGACAAGAGCTGCGCCTATTATCGCAAACATCTCCCACAGCACCGGATGATCCGTCACAATTTTATAAACCGTCGCAATAAACAAGCATATAACAAGGAATATAAATCCGCATAATATCGCCTTGCTTGCTATCGCATTTTGTCTTTCGTCCATAGGTTTTATTTGATTATTTTCTTTCTTCTTCATTACTGTCTTCCTCCCAGAACAGATCGTTAAGTGTTTTTCCAAGTGCACGGCATATATCAATGCACAATTTAAGTGTGGGGTTATAGCTTCCGTTTTCAACGGAGCCTATCGTCTGGCGTGTTACCCCTACCGCCTTTGCAAGATCCTCCTGAGACATATCGCACTCAATTCTTGCAATCTTCATTCTTTTATTTTTCATAGCTCCCTCCTGTGTTTTGTATTGTATCATATAATTTTCAAAATGTCAAGTATATTTTACATTTTTCTTGATAAATTTTACTTTATGTTTTGTATGAATTGCAAAAGATAAAAAAACGACAGTGTGAACTGTCGTTTCAAAAGAATATATTATATATTTATTACATTATTACCGTCAAAGCCGATAAGGGTATCTATTCCCTCTTTC
>JAZNEN010000033.1:0-5249 GCA_045588615.1 Eubacteriales bacterium | reverse complement strand
CCCACCGCAGTTCTGAATAATTTTGCGTTTTCTGCCATAATAAACTCCTCCATTTTAATTATCTATACCGATATGATATCACATTCTTTCAATTATTTCAAGACAAAATTTGCAATATAAAAACTTTTTATCCGTTTATTTGCATTGTTAAGGTGAAAATTTTAAATGATTTTATATCATCTTAATAAATTTGATGTAAAATACAGATTCAAATGTCCTTTACGGAGAAAATTATGATAGAGATTAACTATGATTTATGGGAATATCTTTCCGAAGTTAAGAAGCCCATTGCAGTATACGGTATGGGTGACGGAGCCGATAAGCTTATCACAGCTCTTAAGAGGATAGGAAGAGAACCCGATGATTTCTTTGCTTCGGACGGATTTGTGCGCGGACAGTTTTTTCATGGCAAGCGTGTTATGACATTTGATGAAATGCGGAAAAAGTACAGCGAATTTATAATTCTTGTATCATTCGGCACATCGCTGCCCGATGTCATAGCTAAGATATGTGCTTTGAATGATGAGTTTGAGCTGTATGCCCCTGATTTACCCGTGTGCCCGGGTGAGCTGTTTACATATGATTTCTACTGTCGGCATAAAGATGAATTTGATCTTGCGCGCTCGCTTCTTTGCGATGACACATCCAAAAAGGAATTTGACGATGTGATCAATTATAAGCTGTCAGGACAGATCAAATATTTAAAATTTCCATATGATTCTCAACTTTCTATTGCAAATTCCGTATTAAGGTGCTATAATTATAAATCGTATGTTGACGGGGGCGCTTACAGCGGGGAAACTGTTATCGATATGCGCAGTATATGTCCTAATCTTTCAAAGGTATATGCGTTTGAGCCCGATACACGAAGCTTCAGAAAGATGAATAAAAAGTTTTCTGAAATTCTTGATTCTGAAATTGAGCTTAAGGTGTACAACTCAGCACTTGGCAATTTTGACGGCGAAACGGTCATATACGAGAAAGGAAACCGGAACACCTCACTTTATACAGAAAAAGCAACTGATGCTGTCAAAAAGACAGTCTCTGTATGTAAGCTTGATACGGTCTTAAGCGGTGAAGGTGTTGACATTATAAAGCTGGACGTTGAAGGGGCAGAGCATGATGCGATAAGCGGTGCCGAAGGCACGATCAAAACTTATAAGCCCGATCTTCAGGTGTCCTTGTATCACAGACCCGAAGATATGTTCAGCATAATTCCGAGAGTTCACGGTATGTATAAGCATCCGAGAATATCTGTAAGAAAAGCTAAGTATATTCCCGCATGGGATTTTAATATGTATTTAATAAATGATGATTAAAAGAGGTAAAGTATGAAAAACAAATTCAGTAAGATTCTGGCACTTGTACTGGTTTTGGCAAGTGTACTTTCGGCAGTCGGTTTGCCCGTTTCGGCTGTTGCCGAAAAGGACAGGGCACAAATCACAGTCACGGCATCTTCGACAAGCCCTCAAAAAGGAGACACGATAACAGTAAGCGTGCAGTTTGAAAACTATGCAACGATGACACCGAAACTTTCAGCTATGGAACTTTCTATGAATTTCGATGCATCCGTGTTCACTTACGTTGACGGTTCTTTGGATTTTTCAACACTTAAGATAAACAACGGAGATGCGATCAATGCTGTGTTTGACGGTGAAGATTCTTTTGATTTCTTTTACTGTTATGCCAATAATTCAGGCGATCCCTTGCCGAGAGCAAATATCAGTAAGTTTATCTTATTCACGTTTAAATTAAAAGTAAGGGAAGATCTGCAAGAAGACACAACCGCAGAATTTGAAATAACAAAATGTAACCTTTATGACAGTGTAACGACAACTCCCGGTTCAAAGATACAGTTAAAGGATCACTATAAGCTTCCTACTGTCAAGGCATACGTTGAACGTCCTTCTATCCTTTACAATGAAAGCGGCACAAATGAAGGTGTTTACGGAAAAATGGTAAAGCTGGAGTTTGATGCATCATTTGCGCAGATAACTTATGAAGACCGCGAAGCGCAGACGGTCATCAGCCCTTATTTTGCAAAGGAAAACGGAAAATATAAGCTCACCGTTGTTATAGACGGTCAGACTGTAGAGGAAGAATTTACAGTCAACAGAGATATAAAATCCATTTCATTGAGAGTCGGTACATATACAACAAAGTATGCACTTAACGAAGACTTGAATCTTACCAAGGGTGAACTTATAGTACAGTATTACGATGAAAGCCCGTATGAAGCTGATAACGGTTATTCATATATCCCCCTTTCTGATGCAAATGTAAGCGTTTCGGGATATGATAAAACTATTCCGGGGGTTCAGAATCTCAATGTTATCTACAAGGGTTTTACAACAAGTATGTCTGTAACGGTAATGGAAGTTTCTGTTGCGGGTATCCTTGTTAAAACAGGAAGTGCATTGAAGTATAAATATGCACCCATCGGCTATCCTGTTGATCCTTCCGGTATATTCGTCATCGTTCAGTACAGCGACGGCACACAGGAAGAAAAAGAACTTGATTATTCAATGCTTACGGAATATCTTACAGGTGTTGCCGGTGTTGTCAATGTCGGAATAAGAGTGGGTGATAAGACGATCGACGGTGCATTCACGGTAGAATACGTATCCGCTGATGACCTTACGGCATTTAAAAACGACATTAAATCAACGGACATTCTTGCACTCACAGCAAATGACAAGGCAAAGGTTGAAGACCTTAAAGCAAGATATAATGCACTTGTCGGAAACTTCGGTCCGTCTGTTATGACATACGGTGTTGATGTGCAGACACAGTACGATGCCATCGTAGCGCGTATGGATGAGCTTGCCGGAAGTACAGATACATCAGATGCTGACACCGGAAATGCAGACGATACAACTGCGCCCGACACTACTGATCCGGGAAACGGAAAAGGTTTTAATGCAATGAAGATCGTCGGTATCGTTCTTGCGGTAATAGTTATCCTTTCTGTTATTGCAGGCGCAGTATATTTCATTGTCGTTTACATCAAGAGAAAAAAAGAATATGATGCGGAATACTACGACGATGACGATGATGAAGATGATGACGATGAAATGTCTAAAACGGTAATATCAGATTTCAATTATGAAGAAGATGATGATCTTATAGGCAGAGATTTCGAGGAGGAAGATGATGAGTAAGAATTTAAAACGTATCTTATCTGCATTAACTGTATGCACGCTTTTGTTTGCATTTACATTTTGGGTGATTGCTGTCGAGGACAATGAACCGACAGATCCGCCTGTGTCAGACGGCACAGAAACGGAAGAAGAGTCCGATGCTCCTGCTGTTGAATCAATAAAGTTTTCTGTTTCTTCATATTCTCTTGACAAGGGCGATACCGTAAGCACAGAGCTTATAATTTCACCTGAAGGCATCGAAGAATATGAGATCGAATATTCTTCATCGAACAAAAAGGTTGCGACAGTGGATAACAACGGTGTAATAACGGCTGTCGGAAAAGGTGAGGCTACTGTCACAGCGAAATGCGGCAATCTTTCCTGCAGTGTTACCGTTACGGTTACAAGTGTGGCAATTTCAATAGAACAGGATCACACCATGGAAAAGTATGTAAGCGGTTTTTCTATCGGAATGACGATAGATGCCGTTAAATCTGCTTTTGCCAAATATATTGAATCTGATGTAGAGGACATAAAGATACTTTCAGGTTCAAGTGAGCCGTCCGGAAGCGCCCTTATTGCTACAGGTATGGTAATTGATGATGCGGGCGTACATTATAATGTAGTTGTTTTAGGTGATGTTGACGGATCGGGCACCATCACATATGAAGATACAAGAACGGTAATATCTGTTCTTTCAGGCGGTGCATTCAATAATCCCGCTTGTGAAAGGGCTGCCAAGTTTAACGGAAATAATGAACTTTCAATCAAGACCGCTCTTGATATGTCTGACTATGTAAGCAACAGAATTACACTTGATTAACTAAATCCAAAAGGCGGCGATGTGCCGCCTTTTGAAATTAATACCATTAAAGGTTTTAATATGGAAAAATTACAGAAAAATCAAAAATTCACAGTAGATATAATAGATACAAATAATTTGGGCTTCGGTGTGTGCAAAATAAATAATTTTGCTGTCTTTGTCAAAAACGGTGTTGAGGGAGACAAATGCAAAATAAAGATAATAAAGGTGCTTAAAAATTACGCGCTTGCCGTTTGTGAGGAGCTTATAACACCTTCCGCTTACAGAATAACACCCGTGTGCCCTTATAAAAGATGCGGCGGATGTGTGTTTCAGCATATCAGTTTTGAGTATGAAAATATACTGAAGAAAAAATATATTGAATCTGCTTTGAAAAAAGCGGGTATTTCCGATGTAACGGTATCCGATACTCTTTATGCAGATAATAAAACGTCGCAGTACAGAAACAAAGCACAATATCCCCTGACGGTTGATAAAGACGGTAAAATAAAGGACGGGTTTTATGCTCAACATACCCACGATGTCATCCCGTGTGAGATCTGTGCGATTTCACCATTTGTATTTTCGGACATCACAAAAACGCTTACGGATTTTTTTACAAAAAAACATTTTACCGTGTATAACGAGGAAACGGGCAAAGGACTTTTGCGCCATATTTATCTGCGCCGGGCGGATATGACAGATGAAATAATGCTGTGCATCGTGATAAACGGTGATGAAATACCTGAAAAAAGTGAGCTTGTATCCCTCCTTATCTCAAAGTTTCCCGATATACGCACAATATGCTTAAACATAAACAAAAAGGATACAAATGTTGTGTTATCCGATGAAAATGTTGTCATATACGGCGACGGTTATATAGAAGATATTTTGTGCGGAAAACGCTTCAGAATCTCCCCCTTATCTTTTTATCAGGTGAACAGAAGCTGTGCCGAGATACTTTACAGTACAGCAAAGAAGCTTTTGGGTGATAGCTATAAGAGGGTTCTTGATCTTTACTGCGGTATAGGCACCGTCGGTATTTGTGTGGCAAGTGACTGTGAAAAGCTTACGGGTGTCGAAATCGTACCTGAGGCGATAGAGGATGCAAAGAAAAACGCACAGCTCAATTTACTTGATAACTGTGAATTTTTCTGCGCGGATGCTTCTGATATTTCAAAGCTTGCTTCCGACTGCGACAGCATCATAGTGGATTCTTCGAGAAAGGGAATTACGAAAGCTGTCATTGAGTTTATCGCGGATGTTTCACCGAAAAATGTAGTATACATTTCTTGTGATCCCGATAC
>JAZNEN010000032.1:0-4617 GCA_045588615.1 Eubacteriales bacterium | reverse complement strand
GAGGCGATCAACGACATCACGGGCAAAGGCACGGTTGATTTCGACATTATTTACACCAAGGTATCCTTCCTGATACTCTGTTACTTAGGCTCAGCACTTCTCTCGCTCGGACTTGCGCTGACCCTCGTCAGACTCGGTCAGAAGATCACGTACACCATCCGCAAGGAAATATTCGACCATCTGCTCACCCTTCCCGTCGGATATTTCGATACCCATCAGACGGGCGACATCATCAGCCATATCTCATATGACGTTGACACGGTCAACACCTCGCTCTCCCACGACCTTCTGCAGATCTGCGCAAGCATCATCACGGTCGTCGGATCGGTCGCAATGATGCTTGCGATCTCGCCGATGCTCCTTCTCGTATTCTGTGTCACCGTGCCGATCTCCCTGATACTCACCAAAAAGCGCACCACCTTCGTCCGCCCGCTTTTCAGAAAGCGTTCGGCGAAGCTCGGCGAGCTTAACGGATACGCCGAGGAAATGCTTTCAGGCTCTGCAAGCATACGTGCTTACGGACGTCAGGATGTAATTACGGGAAGATTTGATGTTCACAACGATGAAGCAATGAGTGCGTTTTACAATGCCGAATACAGCGCATCACTCCTTTATCCGACAATAAATCTCATAAATAACGTGTCACTTTCACTTGTAGCGATCTTCGGCGGTGTACTTTATATGTATTCACAAAGCGGAGCTGTTCTTGCGGGTTCAATGTTTTTCATAAGCCTCGGCGGTGTGGCGCAGTTTGTCCAGTATTCAAGAAAATTTGCAGGTCCTATAAATGAATTTTCCAATATACTTCACGAATTTCAGTCTGCTTTTTCGGCGGCTGAACGTGTTTTCCGTGTTCTTGATGAAGAACCCGAAAAGCCTGACTGCCCCGACGCTGTAAGCAAGAAAGAGGTAAACGGCTTGGTTGAGCTTGACAGCGTTACATTCGGTTATACTCCCGAAAGAACGATACTTAAAAATATATCGGTTACCGCAAAGCCTGGGCAAATGATCGCAATCGTCGGTCCGACGGGTGCGGGTAAAACAACGGTCATAAATCTGCTTATGCGGTTCTATGATCCCAATACGGGAGAGATACGCATAGATTCCGTACCGTCGCAAAAAATAAAACGCCGTGATATGCGTCTTGCTTTTACGATGGTCCTGCAGGATACTTGGCTTTTCCACGGTACGGTGTTTGAAAATATCGCGTACGGACGGGAAGGTGCAACCGAAGAAGAAGTAAAGGCGGCGGCAAGAAGTGCGAAGATAGATACGTACATTGAAAGTCTGCCCGATGGCTATAATACCGTGCTTTCCGATGACGGCGTGAATATATCAAAGGGGCAGAAACAGCTTATAACGATAGCACGTGCGTTTTTGTCTGATGCGCCGATGCTTATACTTGATGAGGCGACTTCAAATGTTGACTCACGCACGGAAATACAGATACAGGAAGCAATGAACGAACTTATGAAAAACAGAACAAGTTTTGTTATAGCGCATAGACTGTCAACAATACAGAATGCCGACAAAATACTTGTTGTCAACGGCGGTGAGATAACTGAATCGGGAACACACGAGGAGCTTTTAAGTTCAGGCGGTTTTTACAGCACGCTTTATAATTCGCAGTTTACTTAAAAGACCGAATGTTTTATTTACTATTCTTGACATTTCTATAAATTTTAAGACATTACGGTTGACAAAAATAAAATTGTTTGCTATAATTATCGGCGAATATTGAGTATATCTTGATATATCACAAAAATCGGGTTATCCCCGAAGAAAGGTTTTCAAATGAAAAAAATCAAACTTTTAAGCGCAGTTATTGCACTTGTAATGGCATTTGCAATGTCAGCTTCGGCAATCGATACATGGTCGTATGACTTTGATTCCGATTTCCCGGGTGACCATGCTAACTTTACAGCTATGGGTACTGACTGGAGTCAGACTCTTCCCGCAGTAGGTACTTGTCACGTTGTTTCACTTGACAACGGCAACGGTCTTGAACTTTCCGGCTTCAGTGAACTGAAGACAACAAATGTTATTACGGGTGAATATGTATTCAGCTTTGACATAAAAACGGACGATGCAACTGCTACAAGTCCTATGTCAAATCACGGAATCTTCATAAGAAGCGTGATACCTGAGCATTTTATGAAAGTCAATGAAAAGCTCGGCGGAGCAGCACTGCATCTGTTCTACTACGAATCTGATTACTACGCTGAATATGAAGGCACAAACGGTTCACAGGGACTTGGCGGATCCGGTATTTATGTTTCGGCGGGAGCTGAGGGACTTATAGTAACTGTTAAGTGTTTCACAGAAGATGCGATGAATGTTTCCTCCAAACACACGGTTATTCCTTATCCTGACGGTGTTTACTATGATGAGTTTTTCAACGTTACATTCTTTGATAACGGTGCTGGCAGAATCGATATTTACATAAACGACAAGCCTTTCGCTTTGTTTGAACTTTCAGAACCCGGCGTTGTATATGATGTTGACGAAAATACAGCGGCTGATGAATACTTCAACAAGGCAGTGCTCAAAGATTCTTACGGCACAGAGCTTGCAAGCTTTGAGAAGACAAGAATCAGCAGCGCTTCCGCACAGCTCGCTATGGCAACACGCGGCGGAAAGATCACACTTGACAATATCGAGCTTGTAACAGGTGAAGGTGCTGTTGAGTCAATCAGAGGTGCTGAACCTGTTCCCGAAACGAGAGATCCTAACGCTACTGAGGTTCCCGGTGAGCAGACAAACGCTCCTGCTGATGAAACAGGTGCAACAACAGATGGGGCAACAGATGCGGCAACAGATGCTGTAACAGGCGCTGACACAACCGGTGACAAGGCAGATGACGAAGGCGGTAATACAGGTCTTATTATCGGTATCGTTGTTGCAGTAGTTGCAGTTATTGCAGTAGTTGCTGTAGTTCTTACAAAGAAAAAGAAATAATAGGTCTGACCCACATTGAAAACGTCCGAATCTCGGACGTTTTCTTTTATAAAGAAATGTTTTTACGCTTATCCTGCAGGATAAATTCTGTATCTATTCTTTATAATTTAAAATAATCATTTTATTTGAAATTTATATTGACAAAATTGTGCGTACTTGATATAATACCAAAAGGTATATAAAAATAAAGTTATGTTTATGCAAGTTTGAAATGCCGATTCTTTCAAAAGTAATGCTTCGGTATCTTTTTTGCAAAACAGCATATAAGAAAGGTTTGGTATATTATGAGTAAGATCAGAGCCGGTATTATCGGCGCAACCGGTATGGTGGGTCAGAGGTTTGTAAGACTTCTTGAAAACCACCCGATGTTTGAAGTGTGCGCACTTGCGGCAAGCGCAAGAAGTGCAGGCACAACTTATGAAAAGGCAGTTGCGGGAAGATGGAAGTTTTCTTGCGATATTCCCGAATATGCAAAGAATATGATGGTATATGATGCTGCGGAAATCGAAAAAGTTGCTTCAATGGTGGATTTTGTTTTCTGTGCAGTTGATATGAAAAAGGATGAAATAAAAGCACTTGAAGAAGCGTACGCAAAAGCAGAGGTCGTTGTTGTTTCCAATAACTCCGCAAACCGTTGGACGGAAGATGTGCCGATGATGATTCCCGAAATCAACGATTCACACACAGAAGTTATTGAGTATCAGAAGAAGAGACTCGGCACAAAGAAGGGCTTTATAGCAGTTAAACCCAACTGCTCCATTCAGTCCTATGTTCCGCTTATCACACCTCTTTTGAAGTTCCGCCCCAAGACGGTCGTTGCGACGACATATCAGGCAATTTCGGGCGCAGGTAAAACATTTGAGCAGTGGCCCGAAATGATAGATAACGTAATTCCGTACATCGGCGGCGAGGAAGAGAAAAGCGAAAAGGAACCTCTCCGTGTATGGGGTAAGGTTGAAGACGGAAAGATCGTTCCTGCATCAACACCTGTAATTACAACACAGTGTATCCGCGTTCCCGTTTCCGATGGCCATATGGCTGCTGTATTCATAAGCTTTGAAGAAAAGCCCACAAAGGAACAGATACTTGAAGCATGGGCAAATTACTCCGGCAGACCTCAGGAGCTTAAGCTTCCTTCTGCACCTGAAAAGTTTATCACATATTTTGAAGAAGACAACCGCCCTCAGACAAAGCTCGACAGAGATATATACGGCGGTATGGGTGTTACAGCGGGCAGACTCCGTGAAGATACAGTATACGACTATAAGTTTGTAGGTCTTTCACACAACACACTCAGAGGTGCGGCAGGCGGTGCCGTGCTTATTGCAGAGCTTCTTGCGGCTGAAGGCTTCATTTACTGATAAAGGGTAATATATGGATATTTTAAAGAAGATCGAAGAGTCGATGGACAGCTTTTCAAAGGGTCAGCGTGCTATTGCAAGATATATGCTTGACCATTATGAAAAAGCTGCTTATATGACTGCTTTGCGCCTCGGTTCAGAGGTGAATGTTTCGGAATCGACTGTTGTGCGCTTTGCTATAGAGCTTGGCTTTGACGGTTATCCGGATCTGCAAAGATCACTGCGAGAGCTCATACGCGCACGGCTTACGACGTTGCAACGTATAGAAATCGCAAATGACAGGATCGGCGAAGGTGAG
>JAZNEN010000031.1:0-1789 GCA_045588615.1 Eubacteriales bacterium | reverse complement strand
ATCGCCGAACGAGGTTTGAGGTTTGGAATACATTGAGAATATCAATCTAATAACCTCTGCTTCTTCCTCGATTGGCTTATATATTTTTGTTCGTATTTCGTCTATGGTTGTTTCAACCAATTCAAATCCGAACGGTACTCTACCACCCATATAAAAGCCACGCTTACTTCTGGATGAATAAGCATCAATAACACGCTGCTGAATGGTCTCACGCTCAAGCTGTGCAAAAATCATTACAATCATCAGCATAGCTTTGCCAATAGGTGTTGAAGTATCGAATTTCTCCATTGTGCTGACAAAGTCAACACGGTTCTTTTGAAACACTTCGATTAAATTGGCAAAATCAAGCACCGAACGGCTGATACGGTCAAGGCGGTAAACAATCACACGGTTTACTTTGCCTGCCTCAATATCACGCAACAGGTCTTGAAACGCAGGGCGGTCTATGTTTTTGCCACTATAACCCTTGTCGGTATAAACTTTATAACTTTCTCCTGTCACTTCCTTTTTGCAAAACTCGATTTGACTTTCAACGGATATGCTGTCTATCCTGTCAACCGATTGTCTTGCATAAATTGCGTCAAAAAGATTCAATTTTTACTCCCTTCTTCGCAAAAAGAAGCGGAGCTGCTGACATATATATTATACCATAACAGCCCTTTTTCTTCAAGGTTTACAGGACATATATTTGCAAAAAACATCATATAATTTTGCTTCTATTTGTAATTTTACTTCTCTTTTTTCGTCCACAGAAAATTGAGGGTTTAAATTCGTAATCGACACGATTTTGTTGCCGATTTTCTGCTCCCAAGACTGTGCGACATAATTTACCATGCAGTCCGTCTCCTTCCTTTTGCGAGTATTTTTCTTTTATTAAAATATGATTTGCGTCTTGTCCTCTATACCAAAACGCAGTTTATTAGAATTCTTATCTTATCTGTCAGGCATCGTGGAGAGACGGTGCCTGACCTATACTTCCCATTACAAATGAAAATCAAAGATTTACGTATATAAATTAAATAGCTCCTTCATCTATGAATAATCAAAGTTATTGTTTGCGCTTTCTTACAGGCTTTTCTGCAAGATAGGTGTTCGTAATATCCGGTCTGTGATGACCAAGTGCTTCGCTGGTCTTGTGTTTTGGCTTGTAAAAGCCATTATCTTTCAGTCTCTTATATTCATTCTGTGCGTAATAATAACGAAGTCCGTGCCAGGTTAAAACATCCTTTTTCGGCTTCTCGCCGGGCTTTGTCTGTTCGGTGCGGTTTTGCACTGTAAACTTATCTCTGTGGGCAGTCATCCAATTTTCCAACGATTCCTTTTCGTGCTTAACGCCACCTTTACCGTTAGGACTAATAATATACTCCATCGACTGTAGCTTGTTTTTCTTTGCAAAGTTGTACAGCTCTATTAGAAGTTCTTTTTGTTCTTTAGTTACAACGGGTATCGCACGGCGCTGACCGCCTTTGCCTTTAACTGTAAGTTCATCGTAGCGTAATGCACGTTCTATGCAGTCAAGACGAATACGGCAGCACTCAATACGTCTAAGACCAAAGGTAGCGCCAAGTTTAATGCTGTAATATACATCCATTCTGCCTTGCTTTTCGGCGAGTACCAATCCGCCTGCAATTTCTTCTTTCAGCCACGCTCTGTCTTCTTTACCAAGTCTGCGCTTATCTAAGCCTAACGACTCATTATCAGGCAAACGGTTCTTACCACCCATAATTTCGTAATAAAAGCGAATACCCGATAGTCTTGCTAAGTCGGATCGTAGCCATGTCGTTCTGTG
>JAZNEN010000030.1:0-11426 GCA_045588615.1 Eubacteriales bacterium | reverse complement strand
TGAGGACAGCGAGGAAAACGGCTACAAGGAGATAATTGACAGAAAGCTTAACGAAAATGACGTGCTCGTCGGCATCGCCGCAAGCGGAAGAACACCGTATGTTGCGGGTGCCATGAAAGCCGCAAGAGAGCTTGGTGCTGTTACGGTTTCGATTACAAGCACACCCGGCTCATACGTTGACACGCTTGCAGATATAAAGCTCTCGTGCAACACAGGACCCGAGGTGGTCACAGGCTCAACAAGACTTAAAAGCGGTACTGCACAAAAGCTTATTGTGAATATGCTTTCCACCTGCGCCATGATAAAAACAGGCAAGGTATACGAAAACCTTATGATAAACGTAAGTGCATCGAACGAAAAGCTCAAAACGCGTGCGGCAGGCATAACATCTGAAATTCTCAATATTTCACGTGAGGAGGCTTATGTTCTTCTTGAACAAAACAATTTCTCAATTCGTGAAGCGATTGCCGCATACGGAAAATAAAAAATTGACATTCACCTTTAAGGAAAGGGGGTAAAGATATGTCGGACAACTACCGTGACGATGATGAATTTTCATTCATGTCGGAGCACAGGCAGCATTTACAGGACATAGAAAAGCAGAAGCTTCTGGAAGAACAGCGAAAAAAAGAAGCCGCACGTCTTGAAAAAGAGGCAAGGCTTAAAGCACAGCTTGAAAAAGAAAAGACAGCATCACCGCATCCGCCATACGGGAAGCCGTATAAAAGCGACAGAAAAATAAAACGCCCCGCACCCGTATCTTCACCGCAAAAAACAGAAAAAAAAGCACCTGTCAAGAAGCCTCTTACCGAGGAAGAAAAGAAAAGAAGGCAAGAAACACAAAGGCGCAAGCAGGCACAGCAAAAAGCAATTGAGGAAAAACAGCGTCAGCAGAAAATTGCCGAAAAACGCAAGCAGGATGATCTGAAACGTAAAAAAGCAGAAGAAAAAAGAAGATATAAGATCGCAAACAAGGAGTCGGCAAAAACAAGACGCAATGCCTTTTTGGGTGCGATGTCCGCTTTTTTGGTAATCGTGCTTATTTCGGGCACGGTTTTATTCGGAATATCATATCTTATATTCCGACTTACATTTTCATCAAACACAAGTGAAAAGATAGACGGTTATACTTACACCTTGAACGGCGAAAAAAAGTTCGTTAAAAGCGATATTTCATGCCGTGGAGGAACAGTATATATGTGCGGTGACGATATTGCAAATATGTGCAATCTCACCGTTGCGGGTGATGCACAAGAAGTAAAGTATATATCTCCCGGCATCGGCAACGAAACAGCATCGTTTACAGTAGGAACAAGACGTGCTTTTGTAAACAGAACCGAGATCCGCTTAAGTGCCGAAACATTTATTGAAAACGAAAAATTTTATATTCCGCTTGACTTTTTCCAGAACTATATGCACGGAATAAACGTCGTGCACAATGACGTTGAGCATACTGTTTCAGTCTCAAAGGTAATAATAAACGAAACAGATGTAAGTGTTCTGGGTGCAGATGCGAAATATGCCGATGTTACGTATAAGATAAAATCAGCTGATGTTATACAGCCGCTTGACGAAAACGCACTTGACGAAGCGGTAGGTAATTTCAACTATAAAATAGATATTGCCCCATATGCTCAGTACATAAACCCGAAGAGTCTATTTGAATATACAGATATAATAAACTCCGATAAGCCTGCCGACGGTGATTATCTTTTTACAGATCTTATAGATGCTCCGCAAAAAAGCGACCGTGTATCGGGCGAAATACAGCTCCGCGAATATGCGGCAAAAGCACTTGAGGCTATGCTTTTGGAGGCTAAAGAAAACGGACTTTCACGAATTTATGTTTTTCGAGGATATACTTCATCTGAGGAGCTTGCCGAAAAAGCTGAGGATGAAGATTATATTTCACTTTACGGCGCTCCCGAATACGAGGAACACCGTTTAGGTCTGACAGCAGAGTTATATTATAAATACAGAGAGACGGATTTTGACGAAACTGAATCGTTCAAATGGCTCAAGGAAAATGCACACAAGTTCGGATTTGTTTTGCGCTACAGCAAAGACAAGGAAAACATAACAGGTGTTGACTACCGTCCGTGGACATTCAGATTCGTTGGACGCTACAACGCCGTCAAAATGTATGAGGAAAACCTCTGTATTGAAGAGTATGCAAAAATTTATTTAAACAGATAATCAAAAGGTGTTCAATATGCTTGAAATATCAAAATACAGGCAAGAACTTGACGGAATTATCGAAGATCTCAAGCTTGACAAAAGCGACATCCTTCTTTATGCCGTAACAGACATGAGGGGAGAATGTATCAGGGGAAATTCCGTTTTGTTTTTAACAAACGATGAGCTTTATGTGCTCAACGGCACATTTGCTTTGGACACGGATATATCGAAGCCCGCGGGCAAAAGAGGAAGGCTGTTTTTCTCGCGCGAGGAAACGACGGTATACAATGTAAAATCGCTTGACAAATTGAAGCTTGAAAGTTATATTTCAGGTGCTGTCATTGTCGGTGAATACAACTCGGAAACGCTCCCTGTAGTATTTCTTACAAATACCGCTAAAGACGAGATGCGTTTGTTCGTCAAATACTTCAATATGTTCAAAGAAAGCGGAGAGATAACGCCGAATGAGGACGACTTCAAGAATGAAAGATTTTGTCCGAAGTGCGGCAACAGATATCCTGATGCTTCCCGCGCGGTATGTCCTCACTGTATGGACAGAAAAAAGCTTTTCTTCCGTCTGTACGATTTCACAAAAGGATACAGGGGATATATCGTTATAGTTCTTTTAACGCTGGTTGCAACAAGCGCTCTGGCTGTTGTATCTCCGTACATATCAGCGTCATTTCTTTACAACAAGGTTCTTGAAGAGGGCGGTGCCTTCTACGGAAACATAGCACTTGTAGTTACACTTGTTGTACTTACCACGGTACTGACGATGTTTGTAAGCACCGTAACGGGTGTTGCGACGGCTCGTGTGTCCGGTAAAGTAATATATTCTTTAAAAAAGACGATCTTCAGCGCAATAGGCAAACTTTCAATGTCATTTTTCACATCACGTCAAACAGGCGGTCTTATGGCACAGATAAACAGCGATGCCAACAGCATATATTGGCTTTTCGTTGACGGTGTTCCTTATTTTCTCATAAACGTGATACAGGTAATTGCAGTTGTTGTCATCATGCTTTGTCTTAATGCACCGCTTGCGCTGTATTCCATAATCACCTTGCCGCTTTTCTTGTATTTGCTCGGAAAAGTTCAGGCAAAGTTGAGAACGCTGCATTTCAAGCGTTATTCGAGCAACAGAGCTATGAACGCAACACTTTCCGATTCCCTTTCGGGTGTGCGTGTCGTAAAGGCATTTGCAAGAGAGGATATTGAAAGCCAGCGCTTCAATGAACGTTCCAAATCACTTGCGATGTCACTGCGCAGACTGTCATATTTCAACAACTCCGTTATGCCTGCTGTCAATATCGTAATGTACTTCAGCAACATAATCGTCTGGGGTGTCGGCGGTTGGATGGTAATGGCAGGCACGGGAGATATGGACTACGGAACACTTGTGACATTTCTTTCGTACGTCGGTATGATGACATCACCTTTGTTTTCATTTGTCAATATGTCTCACTCGCTTTCCGAGTGTACAAATGCTATGCAGCGTCTTTTTGAAATCGCGGATACAGAACCTGATGTAAAGGAAGACGAAAATCCCATAAGACTCGAAAATCCCGAAGGAAGAGTCGAATTTAAAAACGTAGAATTTTCTTATACAAAGGAAAGAAAGATAATCGACGGCATATCCTTTGAGATAGAGCCCGGAGGAACGATAGGTATTGTCGGTCACACAGGTGCCGGAAAAAGCACACTCGCCAATCTTCTCATAAGGCTTTACGATGTTACAGACGGTGAAATTCTTATAGACGGTATAAATGTAAAGCATCTTGCATTCGAAGATCTTCGAAGAAATGTTTCCATAGTATCACAGGAAACGTATCTTTTCGTAGGAAGTATTCTTGAGAATATCAGGTACGCAAACCCCGAAGCAACATATGACGACGTCATAAGTGCGGCAAAAATTGCAGGCGCACACGACTTTATAGTAAAGCTTCCCGATGCGTATGAAACAAAGATAGGTTTCGGATATAAGGATCTTTCCGGCGGTGAGCGTCAGCGAATATCCATAGCACGTGCAATACTTAAAGACCCGAAGATTCTGATTATGGACGAGGCAACAGCCGCTATGGATACGGAAACGGAAAGAAGAATACAGTATGCACTCGGACTTCTTACAAAGGGCAGAACGACGATTATGATAGCACACAGGCTTTCAACACTTCGCGATGCGGACAAGCTGATCGTTATCGAAAACGGAAAAATGCCCGAATTTGGCACACACACAGAGCTTCTCAAGCAGAAAGGCGTTTACTTCAAGCTATATAAACTTCAGATGGAAGCACTCAAAAACATCGGAATTGAAGCTGATTAACGAAAAGGTACAGTTATGGAAAATAAAAAAATAAATCTTAAAGACGTTGTAAAGGTTACATACCTCACACCTCAGAATGCCCATTTTGAAGAGAAGAACAGTTTTATTTCATTCAAGGGAACAGTTTTGAAGCCTGATGAAAATTACTTTTATAATGAAACCGAGGTCGAATACAAAAGGGTATTTTTGCAAAGAAACTTCCCGCACGACCAGCTGGACAAATACATTTCCGTACTTGATGAAGACAATGTTGAAATAGGGATCATATCTGATATTTCCCTGTTCGACGAAAAAACGGCAAGTATTCTTTTAAGAGAATTAAAGAGAAAGTATTATATCCTGAAGCTGACGCAGATATATTCCGTAAAAGAAAAATATGGGTTTTCATATTGGAAAGCAAAAAGTGAAAGCGGAGATGTGTCATTTACCCTTCACGACACATCAAGAAGCATTACGAAAATAGGGGATGACCGTTTATTCATTACAGATGTGGATGCAAACAGATATGAAATAGAATCTTATTCAGCTCTCGACAGAAAGAGCCGTAAGAGTATGGAGCTTTATATTTGATATGGTAAGAAAAACTCTCGGCAAAATACGCCGTAAAACAAAAGAAACATTCGATAAAATATATCGAAAAATACGAAAAAAGCCGAAACCTGTATCGGCTGAAGAAATGAGAAAAATGCTCATTTCGAAAATACCGAAGGATGCGGTGGACTTTGAAAAAGAAACCGTGCTTACAGTTATGCCGTATCCCTTTAATGCGGAAAACCAAAATACAGACGGCGTATTTCTTTTTACGGAAAACCGTGTAAGAACATTTGAAAACGGTAGTCTTTGTACCGATGTTTCATTTGATGATATTGATGAATTCCGTCAAAATACATATGTCGGCATCTGTGCTTTGGAATACAAAAAAGACGGCGAATATCACAGCCTTTGCCGCGGTAAAATGTCGCAGGCTGAATTTTGGGGAAATGTTTGCAAAATGCTTAACAACTGCAAGCAAAAAGGCAAATGCCCGGAAGAATATGTGGAAATGCAGCGAAAGATCTGCCCCAAATGCGGTCAACCAATACCGAAACGCACGGGCGTATGCATGAACTGTATCGACAAAAAGGCAATGTTCGGAGAGCTTTGGCAGTTAGTAAAGCCTTTTAAATTCAAGCTGATGTTTGCCTCATTTATGTTTTTTGTCACAGTCGGGGTAAACCTTCTTTTCCCGTATATAAACCAGATACTTGTTGACGGATATATCCGAAATACGGATATGCAAAACTCAATTGCCGCAGGACGCGGTAAAGAGGTCTTATTCCTGTTTCTGCTTGTTCTGGCATCTATGTTCGGTGCGTATATCCTTCAGTACGTTGTCGGTGTTATAAGAAACATAACGATGCTTCATATAGGAACTGATCTTATCATCGTACTGCGAAAGAAGATATTTGATAAGATTCAGGAAATGTCGCTTTCGTCGATATCCAAGCGAACCACCGGTGAGCTTATCCGCCGTGTCACTTCCGACACAGCGCAGGTTGAAAACTTTATATCGGGTCAGCTTCCAAACCTTTTAAATCAAGTGTTTCTTTTGGTGGTAATCGGTACAATACTGTTTATCTATGACTGGAAGCTTGCACTTGCTGTTATAATTCCCGTCCCCGTTGCCGCATTTGCTATGCGACGGTTTTGGTCATATACACATAAAATATACCATAAACAATGGGAGGCTGATTCCAAGGCTTCAAGCATACTGTTTGATATTTTTTCGGGTATACGTGTCGTTAAGTCATACGGCACAGAGGATAAAGAATACAAACGCTACGAAGAAGCAATACATAAGGAAATGGAGCTTCAGATAAAAAACGAAACGATATACTGTGCCATACATCCTTTTTTGGGATTCATACTGAATATCGGCAGTTTCTTCTTACTCTACTACACAGCCACACATATGCTTGACGGAACGATGACATATGGCGAAGCATCCAAATTTGTTTCATACGTTTCCTATATTTACGGTCCTATCGGTTGGCTTGCGGGGCTTCCGAGGATACTGACAAGAACGTATACATCGCTTGTAAAGCTGTTTGACGTTCTTGAAGACAAGTCTGATGTTGCGGACGACGATAACGCAATTGATATTGATATAAACGGTGAAATTACATTCAATAATGTTTCATTCGGATACGATGAAACAGGTGATGTATTGCGTCATATCAATTTGACGGTAAAGCCCGGAGAAATGATTGGTCTTGTCGGTAAATCAGGTGTGGGAAAATCTACACTTATAAACCTCGTTATGAGACTCTATGACGTTACAGACGGTGAAATACAGATAGACGGAACGGACATAAGAAAAATATCTCAGCATTCACTCCGTTCACAGATAGGTGCAGTATTGCAAGAAACATTTCTCTTTTCCGGTACAATATACAATAATATTGCATATGCAAAGCCCGGATGCACACATCAAGAGGTTATTGAAGCGGCAAAGCTTGCAGGAGCGCATGACTTTATCGTAAAACTTCCTGATGCATACAACACAAAGGTAGGCGAAAAGGGACATACACTTTCAGGCGGTGAAAGACAGAGGGTGGCAATCGCGAGGGCGCTGTTGCGTGATCCCAAAATACTGATACTTGATGAAGCAACGGCATCACTCGATACAGAAACAGAAAAAAGTATACAGGATTCTTTGGAACTGCTTATCAAAGACAGAACAACAATTGCAATCGCGCACAGACTTTCAACGCTCAGAAACGCAACAAAGCTTGTTGTACTTGATAAAGGTACTGTTGCCGAGGTGGGCACGCACGAAGAACTGTTACAAAAGCAAGGTATTTACTACGGTCTTGTCATGGCACAAAGACAAATGTCCAAGATGTCTTGATTAAATAAAAAAATATTTTATAAAATTCGCATTTTTTCGAAAAAAGGTATTGCTTTTTTCGAAAATTTGTGGTATACTGCTTGATGTTAACGGCCCGTTGGTCAAGCGGTTAAGACTCCGCCCTCTCACGGCGGCGACAGGGGTTCGATTCCCCTACGGGTCACCATCAACAAAGAGTCCTCGTTTGAGGGCTCTTTGTTGATTTTGATACATAGACTATCGAACACCTACCAAATTCGAAGAATTTGGAGCGTGTTGCAGTTGTTTAAAATTTATTCGCTTGTTTTGTACAACACGCAAGGTTCAGATTCCCCTACGGGTCACCAAAAAGATAACATCCGAACCTTTTGGTTCGGATGTTATCTTTTTATCCAAGCCGCAGGCTTGGCATGGAATCAATGCGCTTGCGCATTGTATGGAATCGCCAAAGGCGTATGGCATCACGCGCGAGCGTGTATATCCGTCGGCTTGATTCCATACGCAACTTCGTCGCAATTACATACCGCAACAAGAGTTACGGATTCCATGCACGCCTTTGGCGTGATTGGTAAACAAAGGGGCTTATTATGGCAAAAAATTTATTGTTTGAATATTCAGAACGACTGGCTTGTGATATTGCAATGCTTTGCAAAACTTATAAGATCGATTCAAATGTTGCTTATCAAATCAAAAAATCATCATCCAGCGTTTTTGCAAACATTTCAGAAGCACAATACCCTCAAAGTCTTGCTGATATGCTATCTAAATTTGAGATTGCAAGAAAAGAATGTATGGAAACAGAAAGCTGGCTCAAATTGATTTTTTCATCCGAAAGCATTAACGAAGAAACATTTAAGAAATACCGCAATCTCTGTGGCAGAATACGCAGGATGTTGACATCCTCTTGTATTACAATTGAAAACAAAATGAAGCAAGGTTGAAAAGCAGCGCTTCAGACCGTTGACAAATGTAAAAGTCAGCGGTCTGAGTCCCCATTTGGGGGCTATTTATTTTGATGTATAGCAAGCGAATACAGCGAAAATATATTTTTTTCTTTTATCAAGTACCAATTATAAGGTACTTATTTTTTATATTTCAACAAAAATATTTGAAAATATGTTATACTGACCTTTACAGTTTTTCCGGATTTTGTCGACTGTATTTACGAAGGGATAAAATTACAAAAGGAGGTTCAATATGGAACTTCAAAATTTAAAAGATACCGTAATGAGCGATGAGAAAATAATAGAGCTTTACTTCAAGCGTGATGAACGTGCCATAAATGAAACTGACACCAAGTACAGGAAATTTCTGTTTTCGATAGCATATAATATCCTCCATGACACGTGTGACTGTGAGGAATGTCTTAACGATACTTATAAAGACGCGTGGAACTCAATTCCGCCCGCACGCCCTTCCCTTCTTCAAGCATTTCTTGCCGCTATTATGAGACGGACGGCAATAGATTTATACAAAACAAAAACAAGACAAAAGCGGATATCTTCCGAATTTACCGTGTCGTTATCTGAAATAGAGGACTTCATATCAAACAAAGACGACACTTTTTCATCAGTAGATGCAAACGAGCTTGGACGTGTGATAAGTGATTTTGTACGTTCTTTATCACAACGAAAAATGTACATATTCATGAGCAGGTATTATATATTCCGCCCGATAAATGAGATTTCAAAATTTCTTGGGTGCAGTGAATCGACAGTCAACAAAGAAATTGCATCAATCAAAAAACAGCTGAAAGAAAAACTTAAAGAGGAGGGCTATACAGTATGAAAGAAAATGTTTTTTTAAACGGTGTAACAAGCATTGATCCCGACATTGTGGAACGCTTTATTTCCATGGATAATAAACTTCAAAAGAAAGCAAATAAATCGAAAACAAAAGCCATATGGCTTCGTTTGGGTGCTATTGCCGCATGCTTCGCTCTGATTATAAGCACTATCCTTATTGTACCGATGTTCCGAGAAGATAAACCAAGTGGTCCTCCGATAGTAGATGCAGGTACGGATTCTGATTCATCAATCGGTAATAACAACCATCCAAAAGATGAGGAAACGAATGCCTTTCCGAATCCCGATACTACTGATGTCCCTTCTATTATTACACCGCCTGATAATGACCCACCCCCTATTATATTCGCTGCTACGGTATTTCCCGATAAGTTAAACGGTAACAATTCTGAATTCATAGTGGGATCATCACTTTCCATATCAGGCGGATCAGCTGACTCGGCACCGCCGAGATTTCAATTCGATAAATGCATTACCGTTAAAGCAAGGGTTGTTAAGAATCATCCCGATAAATACCATGAGCTTGACGTAAGTTCAGAATATTCCCCTACTCCATATCGTTTGATACAAATGGAAACCATCGATATCATATACGGCGAAAATGTACCGAAGTATTTTCTTTATTTAATTCAAGATTATGTTTATGTTGATATGTCCGTATACGATTCCCTTTTGATATCTATGTATCAGCAAGGGGTTGAAAATTACGTTTTGAAAAATGCAACTCAAAATCAAATGGAATCTTTTGAGTTACCGTTATTTAGAGATTATCAAGATCATCCGGAGCTCGGAAACATCATAGCCTTCAAAGATGGCATATTTGATGAAAGTTTGTGGCAAAACGAAAATTGGCTATACGGTTATCAGTTCGCACGTCATATGCTTGATAATCCGGAAGACAGCGACCTTGTTGTAGCACGCGGAGATTCGGAAAGTGACGTTATTTCCAAAATCAAAAAACAATTTTCAGAATACAATTACATCACCACCGCCCCCCACTGCATATCAGCACTTAATTTTAAATCCCAAGCTGCAAAAGATGCACTTGAGTACGTAAAGCCGTTTGTAAACGGAGTTTTTTCCCAGACCTATTACGCAAACAGCAGGATTCTTTTCAGACGTTTTATAAACGGCTGTCAAACCGAAGAAACCATCTCCATAGACCTTCACACCGAGGAAGTAACATATTCGGAAACTCGTTATACCAAAGATGATATGGCAAAGATGGTGAATATCTCTGCACATCTTTCCGAAAAAGCAAAGGAATATGCAGAAAAATTACCGATTCCGCCGCACACCGATCCCGAAGGAAAAACGCTTTTGTGTCTGAATCTTTATGCATGGTACGCGAAAGTTGACGGTAAAGTGTACGGAGTTATAAAAACTGCCTGGAGGTATATGGAAGAGGGCGATTATTACGTTCAGTATTATGACGATAATTATGTACTGTACGATATAAGTTCGGAAAGTGCTGCAGAAATATCGAGAGACGATCTTATAGAGCTTTTAGGAGAACGAAACGTGTATACAGGTGAATACGGATTAGGTATATTAATGCCTATGTGATAAATGACATTTTAGAAAGGTGAGCAAAAAATGCTCGCCTTTCTTTTGTATTCACACATAAAGCAAAATTTTATGATATAATACAAAAAACTTTTAAAAATAATTACACACTATCATTTTTTTCGGTACTATTATTTATGAAGGACCTTTCAAAAATTCAAGGAAGGAGGAAAGTTATGGGACTTCAAATCAAGCAAACGGAAAAAGCACCTATGGAAGATGAAAAAATCGTTGAGCTTTATTGGAAACGCGACGAAAAAGCAATTGAGGAAACCGCCTTAAAATACAATAAATATCTGTTTTCAGTCGCTTACAATGTCATTTGTGACAGACTCGACTGTGAGGAATGCTTGAACGATACGTATCTTGGTGCTTGGAACGCTATGCCGCCATCAAGACCTCATGTGTTGAAGGCGTTTCTGATGACGATCACAAGAAGACTTGCAATGAAACGCTATCAAAGCAAATTGCGGCAGAGCGTAATACCTGCCGAAATGACGGTATCCTTGTCCGAGCTTGAAGACTTCGTAGCAGGCGATGAGGATGTCGGCACGGATTTTGATGCCGAAAGACTCGGACGTGTCATCAGCGATTTTGTTCGCTCGCTCTCCGAGCGCAGACAATTCATATTTATGAGCAGGTACTACGTAGCCGACCCCATTGATACGATTGCAAGTGATCTGAA
>JAZNEN010000029.1:0-3746 GCA_045588615.1 Eubacteriales bacterium | reverse complement strand
CTCATCTGCCAAAATTATCGGGCTGTCCTTTGCAAGCGCACGTGCGATAACGGTTCTCTGCTTCTGACCGCCTGACAGCTTGCTTCCCTTATGGCTCATATGCGATTCAAGACCGACACGCTTAATAAGCTCAAGCGCACGGGCACGCCTTTGTTTTTTATCATCAATATGCATCAGCGCAAGCTCAACGTTTTGTAAAACGGTAAAGCTTTCTATTATATTGTAATCCTGAAAAATAAAGGATATATATTTTTCACGGTATTCTTCCCAATCAGGTTGCATAAAATGCGAGGTGGGTTCACCCTCGATGAACATTTCACCTTCCTCATAAGTATCCATACCGCTTATAACATTTAAAAGCGTGGATTTACCGGATCCGGATTTACCGGTAACAGCAACAAATTCACCCTTATTAAACGAAAGATTTACACCTCTGATACCGACTGAAACATTTCCTTCCGAAACGTAAATTTTTCCGATATCCTGAAGCCTTAAAAGTTCCATAAAGACCTCCTGTACAATTACTTCTAATATATATGACGGATTTTTCTAAAAAAAGTTGCACCGTGTCATAGATTATATCATATACATAATTAAAATTCAATATGATAAAAAATTAAGATTTCTTAATAAACAAAGCCGCCTTCGAGGCGGCTTTGTTTATTATTATGTCGTATATCAAAACTCATCGAAAGACGAAAGCAAAGCAATAAGCTTTTGTTTTTGATTTTCGTTAAGTCTTCTCAATGCCCTTGTAAGCTCATCAGTAGTTTCGTCATAATCAAAGAACTGTGAAATCGTAATGCCTAACGCATTGCATATGTAAGAAAGGTACTCAACCGTGGGTTGCTTGTTACCGTGTTCTATATCACGAAGATAACTCTGCGATACACCAGCAAGGTTAGCCAACTTATTTACAGTAATATTCTTCTTCTGTCTGAAATAAGTTATACGTTCCCCAACTTTCATACTAGCCCACCCCCATTTCGGAATTTTATATAGAAACTCACACACTATAATGTAAGTTACTGTGGCAATGATAGACAGTCTTCTTTGTCAAGTTAATTATACCACATTTTAATAAATTATATTACATCTATCAAGATAATTATTATATCAAATTGAGTTTTTTCGTCATAATATGTCGAGAAATCAGAAATGTCGCAACAACTACAACTATATCGATAATTAAAGATATCAATGAAGCCTGTGCAAAAGATGTAACGCTAAAATTAATACCCGTTTCCGGAGCGAGCAAAAATTCTCCTGTTATAAAAATCGATTCTATAACTGACAAAATTGTGTTCATAATCAGATTATAAACGTAATATACACCGAATGTCGCAAGTAAACGGTATCTGTTTGTAAGCTGTCCGACAGAAAATGAAAATATAATTGCAACAGGTGTTGAAATAAGCATAACCACAAAATCAACAAACAGTATAATGAAAAATAATGCGATCGACTTTGCATCAAGATTCAAAACAGTACGCGCTATAAAGCTGAAATAATCAATCATAAGCTCAATAACTCCGACTATCTCGCCTACTCCCTGTGAATATGCAAGCGTAAGTATAGGTAGAGCAATGCTTACCAAAAGCACAATAATACCTGCTATTTGCCATAATCCATACAAAAACACCTTGCTCCATATGATCTGTGAGCTTGTTACGGGAAGTGTGAACGTAAGATAACCTTCATCGGTGTACAAATTCTTGTATACTCTTACTGCGACAATCAAAAACCCGGACAGTGCGATCGCAAAAAGCGAAAACATATAAGGCAAAAATGATATCAAAGAGAATATGGAAACATATTCAACCGTCTGTGACAGAAGCAAAGTTGCCGAAAGAAAAACCGAAAGTGCAATGGATACCATATATACAAACAGCATAATACGGTATGAAAACTTCATATCATATTTCAACAATTTCATTAACATCTGAATACCTCCCTGAACAGCTCATCTACCGATTTATTATTACGGGCTTTCAATTCATCCACCGGGGATGTCAAAATTATTTTTCCATAGGACAGAAAAATAGCATCATCAAGTATCGATTCAACATCGGATATCAAATGCGTGGAAATGATAACTGTTGAATTTTCTGCATAATTTTTCAGTATTGTATTTAAAATAAATTCTCTGGCAGCAGGATCAACACCTGCAATAGGCTCATCAAGTATATATATTTTTGCCTTCCTGCTCATAACCAAAGCAAGCTGGAGTTTTTCTTTTCCACCCTTTGACATAGCTTTAATTTTTCTTCTCGGATCTATATTAAGCTGTGTCATCAGCTCTTTTGCCTTAACCGCATCAAAATCTGAGTAAAAATCGGAGAAAAATCCAAGGGTTTTTTCAGGTGTCAGAGTTTCATCAAGATATGTTCTTTCAGGCAAATATGAAATATTTTTCTTGCTTTCAACACCGATAGGCGTACCGCATACCCTTATTTCTCCCATAGTAGGTGTCAACAGTCCGGCAGTAAGCTTAATAAGTGTCGTTTTACCACTTCCATTAGGACCCAAAAGTCCAACTATTCTGCCTGCACCTATATCGAGATTTATTCCCGTAAGTGCCGGAAATGTACCGTAATTTTTGCTTATATCTCTATATTCGATATATGTCATTTGATTCTCCCCTTTCAATTGATACATTAATGATACAGCAGTAAATTGCCTTTGTCAAGTAAGATAATATATTATTGTATGGATATTTATATGTACATTTTTTAAATAAAAATACCACCCGAAAAAGATCTTGGATCTTCTCCGGGTGGTTTTTTATACAATCAGTAATTTGTACCTATAAGGCAATTTTTACAAAGAATTGTATTAGCCGAAATAACCTACAGCCGCATTTACGTCAGCATCTGTTATAGCACCGTCACCGTTAACATCAGCCGCTGCTTCATATTCGATAACAGTACCATTATTGAGGAACTTCTTCATTCTGATAAGGTCTTTACCATTAGAAATACCGTCACCATTGATATCAGCTGTGATAATGATAACAACTTCGTCATCAATTGCATCGCCGTTGTAATATCTTGCCTTGCAACCTGTACCTACACGTGCATCGTTTGCAAGTGTCTTGCCGTTTGCATCAACTATTGTACAAGCCTCGTTAAACATAGCCTTCATATCTGCAGCAGTAGCACCTGCTGTGATATTCTTGATAACGCTTACGTCTTCAGATCTGTCGATAACAACACCGAGAGCTTCGTTAGCTGTAAGCTTCATCTTTACATTAACTGTAATAGTACCGATCTTGATTTCATAACCGCTCTTTGCAATAGCACCGATCTTAACTGTGTGCTTACCGGGTGTCCAGTTTGCAGTTGAGATGTCACCGTCAAAAGCGTTACCGCTTGCACATGCATCTCTGTAAGGAGCGTATGTTTCAATAGCATATATATCTTCTCTTACGCCTACATTTGTGAAGTTGATTCTGGAACCGTCATCAACTGTGTAGAAGAAGGAAGAGATACCGGAGGGATGGATACCCCAACCTGCTGCAAGGAAGCTTTCGCCCTGAAGAACGTCAACATCTCTGGGGTTCGGGAAGTCAAGTGCGGAGTGTGCGCCTTCAGCAGCTGTTACCTTGATATTAACCTTCTGGTCAACTGCGTAATCTTCGTCAACGAAGAGATAAAGTACGTAATCACCGGGAGTGAGATCGCCTCTGTTATTGTTCTTGATACCTTCGGATTTGGGCATATTTGCGGAAATTTCGCTCTTACCCA
>JAZNEN010000028.1:0-3582 GCA_045588615.1 Eubacteriales bacterium | reverse complement strand
TACTATTTGTAAACTTTCGGTTAATACAATAAATGAAATCAATTTATATAATCACATATATTTGATAAAAACGCTGCCATCCTGATTATATTTTACTGCATCGCAGTCAAGTGATATTGCATCTACCGTTTCAAAATACTCTTGTACAGAATTAAATACCGGTTTGTAATTTGTAATAATTTTCTCAGCAAATTCGGCATTTTCTCTTAAAAGCTCACAAGCTATCAATATCTGGGCACATGCTGAATTTTTGCAAAAGCACCAAGGATCGGTCATTCTGAAATCTATACTGTGGCAAGTGCCCAAAGCACCCGTACAGTTAAACTGCACCCCGGGCATAACGGTAGTTATATCACCGAAATCAGAGCAAGATGTTCCCCATGCATCGTAAGTAAATTCGACTTTATCAGATCCAACCAATTCAGAACAGCATTTTTCTGCAAGCTTCATAAGCTCTTTGTCATGATATTCGGGCGATGAACCGTGTCTGTCATGTAGTTCAATTCCGGCACCAAATGCCGCCGCAGATGCAGCCAGTGCACGGTTAAGCTTTTTATTTTCACGTATTATACCGTCAAGCGTCTTACCTCTTACATAGCTTTCGATAACAATTTCATCAGGGATAATATTTACAGACGATTGTACACCCTTGACAATGGGATGAAATTTTGTACGCTCGCTGTCAACAAATGTTTCGCGCAAGTCATTGCATGCCTGAAGTCCGAGCATAGCAGCATACTGTGCATTTACACCAAGATGTGCGGCACAGCCTGCGTGACTTGCGACACCTTTGTATTTAACCGTTTTAAGCACACAGCCGTGAAAGCCGAGTGCTGCTTTAAAGACATAGCCATCGTCATTTGTATTTGTATGTATCATAAGAGCTATTCCGCGCTCGTCGAAAAAACCTCGCCTCATAAGCTCCGCCTTGCCTGCCATATATGAAATAGTGCCATTCTGTCTCAAATTCTCACGATAGTCAAGTTGTATCATTTCTTCGGCCGGAACCGCTACAAGACGTATCTTACCGCAGATACCGTCAAGTATTTTTTCTTCCTTGAGCGCCCCTGCAATTCCCAAAAGCGCCGATACCTGTGCGTGGTGTCCGCAGGCGTGCGACATACCGTCTACAGCCTCAGGATGATTGGCAATATCAAGTGCATCAAGCTCACCCATAATATAGACCGTAGGTCCGCTTTTACCTGTATCAATGTCGGTATAAAAGCCCGGGATATTTCCTGCACACACGATGTCGTATCCCAGCTCTTCAAATTTTGTCTTCAGGTAATCATGCGCCTGCCACTCAGTGTATCCTGTTTGCGGATGCTCCCACAGCCATCTTTCCGCCTCAAGCATAAGATCTTTATTCTGTTCAACAGCACGGATTATCAAATCTTTTCTTTCCATATTTACCCCTCATGTGTAAATAAGTATGAACCGTATTCAACAGTCTTTGACTGACCTTCAAATTCAACATCAGCCGTAACACCGAATGGGATTGTTACATACAGGCACTTTTTACCGTATCTTTTTACCCATTTCACCTCAATATCGCCGTACGGTGTTGTAACTGTATCACGGCAGGAAAAAAGCTCACTCGGCATATACGGTTTGATGAAAACACGCTTAAATCCACCGTCAATAGGTCTTACGCCTGCAAGGTACGCATGCATAAAATAATCGACTGCACCGTACATCGGGTGATTGTGCGAGTTCATATTGGGATTCTTTTTAAGCTCCCATCTTTCCCAGACAGTTGTTGCTTCATTGTTTATTTCAAATCCTATCGAAGGATATTCAATTCTGTTCAGAAGCTTCCATGCGACGTCTGTATATCCGTATTTTGCAAGCATTTCAAGTAAATATCTTGTTGTAAGGTTTCCTGTTGTTATGCGGTAATTATTTTCTTCAAGATCATCTTTCATTAGCTTTGCCGTTTTTTCTTTTATATGATCCGGCAAAATATCAAGCCAAAGCGCAAATGCATGCGCCCCCTGTGAGCCTGTTGACACCTTTCCTGTTTCGGCATCAACCCATTTTTCATTAAATGATTTTTTTATTTTTTCGGATATTTCGTCATAATACCCTACTTTATCTTTTCTGCCCGTTAAACGTGCAAATTCGGACAAAAGCTTGCAGTTATAATATGAATATCCCGTAGACATAAGCACACCGGGCGTAACGGCGGAGCCTGCATCCTCATCACCCCTGCATGCATAAACAGGAGATGCCCAGTCACCGTAATAAGAATAATTCACTATATAATCATCGGATTTATCAAGCAGACACTTTTCCCATTTTTCAAATCCGTCAAAGCATTCATCGATTATTCCTACGTTGTTATAATGCAGATATGACTGATATGCGGCAATAAGATACGATGAACACACAGGATCCGCAGGATTACTTCCAAAAACATACGGCACAGTGCATGTCACCGCACCGAAGATCTTCTGGCTTTCGTATATATCTCTTACAATTTTCGGAAACATTCTTCCCATATCAAAATTATACGGAGTAAGCTCAAAACGTACAGTAGCATCGTTAAGCCATGCCATACGTTCATCTCTTTGCGGGCAGTCAGTAAGTATTCCGTGTATATTTGCCCTTTCTGTTTGCACGGCATTTTTGTGTATACGGTTTACAAGCGGATTTCCGCATTCAAAATCAGATGAGTTGTCTACATCCGAATAGATAGCCGCCGCGTGGAAAAGCTCTTTTTCCGGATATTTTCCGTATCCTTCAAGCTGCATATATCTGAACCCGTGATACGTATGCTCAGGTATCCATGCATCATCAAAAGTTTCCTCACCGCTTGCAATATACGTATCGGTCGCCTTTGCTCCTCGCAGGGGCAAATCGTATATTTTTCCTGTTTCATCATCAAGGACTTCTGCATATTTCATTTTTATGCACTGTCCTTTTTTAATTCCATAATAAAGAGGAAGCATACAAACACCCGCAATATTCTGACCGAAATCAAACACATAAGTATCATCATCGGCACGAAACATAGAAACAGGCGTATATATTTTATTTGCTTTTATCGGTTGAACTGTCATAGGAAGCATCATTCCACCGGGCGCATCACATATAACTGAATTTCTTTCTTCATAATCAAAAATGCCCGCATCATACGTTGTGCCGTCAAAAATATTCGCTTCCACCGTATTGGAATATGATACTGTCCAATCCGTTCCCGTAACGATCTTCTCTTCGGTACCGTTGGTGTATTTCAGATGAAGAATTGCCGCCAGCTGTGTTTTCCCCTCAAATGATATCGGTCTTTGCGTGTTCAACTTTACATGTTCACTGTCTGTGTTGCGCCAGCCGGGTGCTGTCTCAAACTCAAGCACAGGGCATCTTCCGCTTTCAAAATATTCATGAAGATCAGTTATTACATTGTAATAACACACCTGTGAATAATCCGAGTGAACAGGATCAAGCACCGAGTCCGTAACAGGTACACCGTCAATCAAAACGGTATTATACCCAAGTCCGCAGACATAAAGTGTGGCAAATTTAACACTGCGTCTGGGTTTTATCTTTTTCGAAAAACGCAGCACACGGCGCTGTGTATCT
>JAZNEN010000027.1:0-4154 GCA_045588615.1 Eubacteriales bacterium | reverse complement strand
GTGATACAAGCTCCCCGTTTGTTTGATTGTAAAATAAAAAACAGGAGACAACCCTTTGGGTGGCCTCCTGTAAAAAATCCTTGCATATGACTTCCTACGGCGGCATTATCCGCATCAGGTTATAGGGTCGAAGTTTGGTTACTTCCTCTCAGCCTGCAAATACAAGCTCCCCTGTGTTTATTCCGGCAAACATTGTACAACCAACTTTATGAAAATGCAATAGGGTTTACAAAAAAGTCTCAAACAATTCAAATATAGCACACAAATCGCCCATTTGACTATTCATCATCCGCAATACGTACACCTTCCATTTTGGCGGCATATTTTAATTCATACACAGTCTGTTCCGCGCTTACATTCGATATCTCGTTTAATTCCTTTTCTGCATCTTCAAAAGAAGCATAATAGCCGAGCTTTATATGCTTACTTATACCAAAGATGCCCTTTGTAATTCCACTGAGTACACACACAGGTACTTTGACTTTTACATCAGACTTCCCTGTTCCCGTAATTAAAGTAGCTTCTGTTTTACCTGTACATATCATTTCAATCACAAATTCATCAAATCCGGAAATTTTTCTTTTGTTTACATCAATAATATAAAGCTTTTTTAAAACTTTGACGCACGGCACGGAAGTTCCGCAAGAAACATCGGCAATTTCTTCTTTAAGCAAATAGTCTGTTGAAACATTAAACAATTCGCTTATCAGAACAATTTTTTCGCTGTCGGGATTACTCACTCCGCTTTCCCATTTGGATACTGCCTGTCTTGACACATCCAATTTTTCCGCGAGCTGTTCTTGCGACAATCCCCTGCTTTTCCGTAGCTGTTGAATTTTCTCTGAAATATTCATAAAAGGCACCTCTGTACAATATTTTAAGTATATTTTAGCATATGCAGGCTGTAAAATCCACAAACTGAACATATCATAATGTCAACCTTTGGTTGCATTTCAATTCAAAATTGACAAATTGGCTCAGTGAAACATACGCTGAGCCAATTTTATATCCAACAATTATTTACCGTATACGGATATCTCATATATTGAGAAAAATCCGCCGGATTTTCCTTCGACTCTCACGAACCGCGCGCTTGTGTCTTCACATTCATTTACTGTAACAGCACTGTACTTGACACCTTGAAGAGCGTTCCATGTTTCACCGTCACTTGACACCTTGACAGTAAAATTACTTTTTGCATTTGATTCCCAATTTATCTTAACACGTGAGATCTCTTTAATTTCACCGAGGTCAACAGTTATCCAATACGGTCCTGACGGTGTTCCCAAGCCGCTCCATCTTGTTCCTGCAGAACCGTCGACAGCATAAACGGCTTCGCAGCCTTTCTCCTCACCGCTTGCTGTAACGGGCTTGTCAAGCGCAAGATTTTCGCCAAAATTCTCTACCTTTTTTGGCGTTTCTTTAGTTATGATATCAAAGCTTGAAAAGGTAGCGCATGCAGTTTCCGTATCAAGAACGAGGGTTTCCTCCGCTTTTGTAACGGTTTTGTCGAATTTTATATCGTCAGCAGATGCACCGACAGAAAATTTGTAATCACCTTTTTCAACGATCCACGCGGAATCATCTTCAACATAAGTCATAAGCTCCTTATCTGTAACCTTAACAGTGACCGTTTCCTCATTTCCGGGTTTAAGGACTGCTGTCTTTCCGTAACCGACAAGCTCAGCTGCAGGATGCTCATTTTTACCGTCGGGCTTTGCAACATAAAACTGTACTGCCTCGCTTCCCGCTTTGTCACCTGTATTCTTAACCTTTACAGAAAGAGTTATACCGTCATCACCTTCAAAAACGGTAAAGTCGGAATATTCAAACGATGTATAAGAAAGTCCGTATCCAAACTCATACGCTGTGTCGATATCAAAAGTCTTATAGTAGCGGTAACCCACATATATATCGTCGTAATAAACAGTTTCCGTTGTATTGCCGGGGAAATACTCTGAGCACGGTGTATCGGAATACGAGATAGGCCACGTAGCTGTCAGCTTACCTGACGGATTTACAGCGCCCGTCAATACGTCTGCTGCCGAGTTACCTATCTGCTCTCCTGCAAGGCCGATGTAAAGAATAGCATCTGCCATATCTCTCCACGATGCGACCTCAATAGGGTTTCCCGTATTTATGAGAACGATAAATTTTTTTCCCTTTGCGTGAAATTCCTCGGAAATATACTTTATGGCATTCTCTTCTACACTGTTAAGTCTGAAATCACCGCGTCTGTCCGTATGGTCAGCCCCCTCCATCGTCATTCTTGACACGGTGAAAACAGCATATTCGGACTCTTCAGCTGCTTTTTTGGCAATATCTCTTGTAATTACCACCTCAAGCTCATCATTTGTTGGGTTCGCCTCCGGCGTAAGCACATGAGGATGCTTCTGACATCCTTTATAAAGCGTTGCTATCTCATCGTTTACGCTTATGCCTTTAGCACTTTTAAGCCCTTCGTAAACAGTTACGACGTCTGATACCATTACAGAGCCTGCACCGTATCCGCCATGCTCCGTAACATATGAAGCATTTCCGAAGACGGCAACGGACGTATCTTTAATAGGAAGTGTATTCGCTTCATTTTTAAGAAGCACCATACCCTCAGCACCTGCTTCTCTGACAGCGTTTACCTTTTGTGTTCTGTCTCTTACCGCACCGGGAATTCTTCCTTCATCTGTACCTGCGCCCGTTCTTACAAGAAGATTAAGAACATTTTTACAGCAAAGGTTGAGATTTTCTTCTTTGACCTTGTTTGTCCGCACTGCATCTGTAATTATCCGAACATCTGCGGCAACGTCTTTTGAACCGCAATACATATCGTTGCCTGCGTTTATCATGCCGTCCCTTGTTCCGTTTGCTTGCCAGTCGCTGAGAACACAGCCGTCAAAGCCGAATTCTTTTCTGAGTATATCAATAAGGTCTTTGCGTGTAGAGGTATATTTGCCGTTTATTTTATTGTACGATGTCATCACCGTGTAAGGATCTGAAAGCTCAACAGCATAATCAAATGCCTTTAAATAAAGCTCACGAAGTGCACGTTCCGTAACCTTTGATGATACCGAGCCTCTTGATGTTTCCTGATTGTTTGCCGCAAAATGCTTAAGTGAAACGCCGACACCCTTGGACTGTACACCGAGTGTATATGCACTTGCCATCATACCTGTCAGGTACGGATCCTCAGAAAAATATTCAAAATTTCGTCCTCCGAATATTTCTTTCTGTATATTCATACCGGGAGCAAGAAGTATTTCAACACCAAAGCAGTCACAGTCATCACCGAGATATTCCGCTATCTTGTTTACTGTTTTGTCATTCCAGGTTGATGCAAGCGACGTACCTGTAGGATAACCTACCGTGGCTATACGCAGTCTGAGTCCTGCCGGACCGTCTGCAAACTGAATTGACGGAACGCCGAGACGTTCAATAGCATATGTATTTGCCGCCATTGCATTTTCAGCAGGAAGCGAAACAAGCAGCGATGCCTTTTCCTGCAGCGTCATAGCATTCACAACGAGGTCTACGGATGCTTCGGAAAGCTGGACAAGTCCGTTTTTAAACTCAATTTTCTGTTCTTCTCCGATACCTGATTTGGGCTTTGATATCATTGTAAGTGTAAAGTCCGAGGAAAGGAACGGGGCTTGACCTGCAAACTCACAAGCTTCTCCCGCTTTCAGGGTTACCTGCTTGGAATCTGTGAATGTGTCCTTTCCGTCCGTCAAAGAAACAGATACTTCGCCGTCAAAATCGCCTACAGGAACAAATTTTGAAGAAAACGAATTTCCGTCAACCGTAAATTCTTTTGCTTCAAATTCAGCACTTGACGTTATCTCCTCAGAGCCTGTATCAAATGTTTGTTGTGTTACCGTACCGTTTGAAGTGTCAGTCGTGACTGTATCACCGCCCGTACACGAGGTAAGCAAAAGAATTGCTGTGATAAAAGAAAGCAGTCTGTATTTTTTATTTATCTTCATTATTGGATAATTCCCTTCTTTATCAGTATGGTAGTTTCACCATATCAATAGTAACAATTAAATTGATTTATTGCAAAGTGCAATTATTCTGCACTATTCTTTTTCACCGCTTTATTACACAAAAGCAGGAAAACACCTGTTACGGCCGACAAGACAAGAGCTGCGGCGAATATGTTG
>JAZNEN010000026.1:0-6488 GCA_045588615.1 Eubacteriales bacterium | reverse complement strand
AAGATACTTTTACATCGCATCGCTTTTAAAAACGTCATATAAGAAGAAGGACAGATATAAACTTTCGCCATCTGATAAAATAGATAAGGTGCTTACAAACAGAATTGCCGCACTTCCTATATTCGCGGTCATAATGTTTCTCGTTTATTACATATCTGTTACGACTGTGGGTACATGGGCAACTAACTGGGCAAATGACGGACTTTTCGGCGAAGGGTGGAGCTTTTTTGGTAAATGGGTACCCGGTGTTCCTGTTTTAGCTGAGGATTTTCTTACGTCTGTCGGCTGCGCGGAATGGCTTAAAGGACTGATAATTGACGGTATTATCGGCGGCGTTGGTGCCGTGCTCGGCTTTGTTCCTCAGATGCTTGTGCTGTTTTTATTTCTTGCTTTTCTTGAGGCGTGCGGATATATGTCCCGTGTTGCATTTGTGCTTGACCGTGTGTTCAGAAGATTTGGGCTTTCGGGCAAATCGTTTATTCCGATGCTTGTCGGCACGGGATGCAGTGTTCCCGGCATTATGGCAAGCAGAACGATAGAAAGCCAAAGGGACAGACGTATGACGGTCATTACGACCTCATTTATACCGTGCGGTGCCAAGGTGCCTGTTATAGCACTTATTTCCTCCGCTTTGTTCAGTGATGCGTGGTGGGTGGCTCCGAGTGCTTATTTTATCGGTATTGCAGCAGTCGTTATATCGGGTATCATTTTAAAGAAAACAAAGCTGTTTGAAGGAGATGTTGCTCCTTTTGTAATGGAGCTTCCCGCGTATCATATGCCCACGCTTAAAAACCTTCTTCATTCGATGTGGGAAAGAGGCTGGTCGTTCATCAAAAAAGCTGGCACGGTAATTCTTCTTTCGTCTGTAATAATATGGGCAGGAAGTGTATTCGGAACAGTTGACGGTAAATTCGGCTTTTATCCGGAAATTGAGCTTGCGGACAGTATACTCGGAAAAATAGGAAATACGATAAGGTGGATATTTGTGCCTCTTGGCTTCGGTAATGCGGAATCGGCAGTTGCTACAATGATGGGACTTATCGCCAAGGAGGAGATAGTCGGTGTATTCGGTGTACTTGACTTTATAGATATGACCAAAATTTCAGCATTTTCCTTCCTTATTTTCAATCTTCTGTGCGCTCCGTGTTTTGCGGCAATGGGAGCCATAAGACGTGAAATGAACAGTGGAAGATGGACAGCGTTTGCAATATCGTATCAATGCATTTTGGCATATGCCGTATCACTTATGATTTATCAGTTCGGCACAGCGGTTACAGGATATGTAAATATTGCGGGAGTGACAGCGGCATTTATAGTGCTCTTGCTTATGCTGTTCTTCATCATAAGACCTGATAAGAAAAGAAAGGGAATGAATTAATGGGCTTCATTTTGTCAAATCTTGCAACAATAATCATCGGCGCCGTTTTGCTTCTTGTTATTATTTTTGCGGTCATTTCTATTATCAAGGATAAGAAAAACGGCAAATGCCTCGGAGGATGCTCCGGATGTGACGGTAAATGCCACAAGTGTAACAAATAATATATACTTCAAGTGAGTGTGTGTCAAAGGCGGTTCGTTTTGTGAACTGTCTTTGATACAGACTGCACACTGCACGGCTGTGTATATCTCCGGTTTATTCAAACTGTTGGTTTGAGTAAGCCTTTTTTTGTCATAAGGATAGCAAATACAGGCCGCTTGAACTTGACAATGACGGTGTAATATGATATTATTTACTGCGTGAATTATATTATTTATATGGAGAAAGTATGAAAAAACTAAGTGTTCTAACATTTGTTCTTGCAATCTTAATGTTTATGTGCTTTGTCTTTACGGCGTGCCGTACAAATGACTTGGCGGAAAGTACAGCAATCACGGATATAACATCGTCACAAACGGGTATAATAAAAGACGATGAATACCACGTTCCGCTTGAGGACGGGTACAATCAGCTTACATTATACTGGACGTATGACGGCGAATATGATAATTGCGACGTCTGGATATGGTGGAGTGATAAGGCCGGACAGGGTTACACATTCCACGAATGCGATTACGGCGCGAAGGCCGTTGTTAATGTACCTGAAGGCATTGAACAGGTCGGATTTATAGTTCGCAAAGATTGTTCAGAACCGGGTGGAAGCTCTTGGGGAAGCGCTGTAAAGGACTTTGAACAGGATAGATTTGCTGTTTTGGACGGCAGAGAAACGGTTATTTATCTGAAATCGGGTATAGCAGATCAATTTACCAGTAATGACGGAGGCAAAACTTTGGAAAAAATAAAAAAATTCTCACTTGCGGGAATGGTTGACGAATCGAAAATAAAGTATTCACTGACACCTGCTGTTAAAATTTCGGATATTACCGATGTGAAATTATATAAAGATGAAGAAGAAGTTGAAATAAAGGATATTTCAACGATAGGTAAAGAATCATTATCCGGATATATAGAAACAGAAGAAAGTCTTGATATTTGCGGCAACTACCGTTTGGAGATAAACGGATACGGCGCAAAGCCCGTCATTCCGACAGATATATTCGACAGCGAATATTTTGCTTTGAATTATCATTATGACGGTGACGACCTTGGTGCCGTTGTGCAGGGTGAAAATACGGTGTTCAAGCTGTGGGCGCCTACGGCATCTAAGGTTACACTCAACCTTTTTGAAAACGGTGAGGGCGGTGACGCTTACAAAATTGCTGAAATGATCAAGGGTGACAAGGGGGTATGGTCACATATTGAAAACTGCGGTCACGGCACATACTATACCTACACTGTAACAACTGCTGTCGGCACACAGGAAGCAGTTGATCCGTATGTGAAATCAGCAGGCGTAAACGGTAAAAGAGGAATGGTCACTGACCTTTCAAAAACAGATCCCGACGGTTGGGAAAAAACTTTTTATGATCCACCTATTTCAAGCTATTCCGATGCTATTATATGGGAAGTACACGTGCGTGACTTTTCAAATAAGATATCATCATCTCAGTACAAGGGCAAATATCTTGCGTTTACCGAAACGGGACTTGTAAATGAGCACGGTAAGCCTGTAGGTGTTGATTATCTCAAGGATCTTGGTATAACACACGTTCATCTTCTTCCCGTTTATGATTACGCATCGGTTGACGAAAAGAACCCCGACGGTCAGTTCAACTGGGGATATGACCCGGAAAACTATAATGTGCCCGAGGGCAGTTATTCAACAGATCCTTACAACGGTGAAGTAAGGGTCAAAGAATTTAAACAGATGGTAATGGCACTTCATGAGGCGGGCATCGGTGTCATAATGGACGTTGTATATAACCATACGTATGATGCCAACAGCTCGTTTAACAAGATAGTTCCGTATTACTATTACAGATATACCGGAACGGGTGAAAATACCTCTGCGAGCGGTTGCGGAAACGATACGGCATCGGAAAGATATATGTACGGAAAATTTATGGTTGAATCTACTTCGTATTGGATAAAGGAGTATAAGCTCGACGGCTTCCGCTTTGACCTTATGGGACTTCACGATCTTAAAACTATGCAAAATATCGAAAGTGCGGTGCATACCGTAAACCCGAAGGCTGTAATATACGGCGAGGGGTGGACTATGGGCGCAACGATTGATGGCAGTGCACAGGCAAATCAGTCTGAGATAAGCGGTATAATTCCCACGGGCGATGCTATTGGCGGTATTGCCGTGTTTAATGATGCAATGCGTGACGGACTTAAAGGAAGTGTATTTGACAAAGCATCGCAGGGATATATAAACGGTGATGCGAGTGCACCAAATCTTTCTAAGGTCATCTTCGGAATAAACGGCGGAAAAGGCTCCGGAGCAGGCTGGAATGTTGAAAATTCAATGGTAATAAATTATATGAGCGCACACGACAACAACACACTGTGGGATAAGCTTATGCTTTCAACTCCCGATAGCACAGATGAGCAAAGAAACAAAATGAACAATCTCGGTGCAGCGCTTATTATGGTGTCCAAGGGAACGCCGTTCTGGCAGGCGGGCGAGGAAATGCTCCGAACAAAGAACGGCGATGAAAACAGCTATAAGTCTGACGATGGTATAAATAACATTGATTGGTCCGTTTTAAAGGACGGAAGCCGTGAATACGAAACGATGCTTTATTATAAAGGGTTGATTGAAATGAGAAAGGCGTATGATATATTTTCCGATGCAGATACAGAGATATCGTATGAACAGTTCGGAAACGGAATCGCTGCCGTTAAATTTGATGATGGCAGCGGCGGATGCGCGTTTGTTCTCATAAATCCCCACAAAACATCGCTTCCGTATACACTTGAAGGACAGTGGAATCTTGTCGCTGACGGCACAAATGCGGGTACCGATGTGATCTCGCGTGACAGCGGCAGTGTCATACTTGATACAATAAGCGTCAGAATTTATGTTAACGATGTACTTTTGAAAAAATAAGGAGATTTAATGATGAGAATACTTTCTTTTCTTTTGACAGCTTTCTTGCTTTTGTCGTTACTTGCCGGATGTACGGATAACGGTGATGCAGATGCTGAATCGGAAACGGCTGCCGAAACCGATACGGTGGTAGTTGAGCCGATAAACGACAATTTCAGAACATTTTATCAGATATTTGTCGGTTCGTTTTCCGATTCAAACGGTGACGGTATCGGCGATATACGTGGAATAATCAATCGTTTTGATTATCTCAATGACGGAAATCCTTCATCTGACAAAAGCCTCGGAGTCGAAGGCATATGGCTCTCTCCGATATTTAATTCACCGTCATATCATAAATACGATGCAATGGATTATTACAAGGTAGATTGGCGATTTGGCACGGAGAATGATCTGAAGGAGCTTATAGCTCTTTGCCATAAACGCAATGTAAAGCTTATACTTGACCTTGCCATAAACCATACTTCATCCTTCCATGACTGGTTTGCAAAGTTTAAGGAAGCAAGAGTGCAGGAAGATGAACAAAATGAATATTACGATTTTTATTCCTGCGTAAAGACTGCCGATAAGCTCGGCGATATTGCATATCAGAGCATAGAGGGTACCGACTATTGGTATGAGTGTAATTTTTCAGGTGATATGCCCGAGCTTAATTATGACAACACAAATGTAAGACAGAAGGTACTTGAAATAGCTAAATATTATCTCGACCTCGGAGTTGACGGATTCAGATTCGATGCTGTGAAGTACATATACCTTAATGACACGGAAAAGTCTGTGGAATTCTGGAAGTGGTATATGAGTGAACTTCGTAAGCTTTCTCCCGATATATACTGTGTCGGCGAATGTTGGTCTGGCGAAGCGGAGATACTTGAATACTATACTGCTATGAATTGTTTTAATTTTGCAATGTCACAGGCAGAAGGAGTTGCGGCAAAGGCGGTTAAAAGCTCTTCGCTTTCCACATTTACGTCGTATATTGAGGATTTCCAAAAGAAAGTGCTTGCGAAGAATCCTGAAGGTATGGCGATTCCGTTCTTGTCAAACCATGATATGGACAGGATCGCAGGTGCATTTATAAGCGAAAAAAATATGAAGATGGCGGCAAATCTTTACCTTTTGTCACCCGGCTCTCCTGTTATATATTACGGTGAGGAGATCGGGCTGAAGGGCTCAAGAGGAAGTGCAAATACCGATGCAAACAGACGTCTTGCAATGCTGTGGGGGGACGGCGATACAGTTAAAGATCCCACAGGCTCAACTTACCCTGAAAAAAATCAGATAAAGACGACCGTAAAAGGACAGTATGATGATGAAAACAGTATGCTTAACTATTACCGCAAGCTGTTGCTTATCCGCCGTAAATACCCTGAAATAGCAAGAGGCAGCTACAAAGCACTATCGTGTGATGATGCAAGTGTCGGGGGCTTTGTCATATACGGTATGAAGACAGTCATTATCCACAACACATCTGCCGAGTCTGTGACGGTCGATATTGCAAAATGTGTTGGTAAACCGCACTGGGAGCTTTGCGATGTTATCGGTGCATCGCCGGCAAGTCTTGAAAACGATGTGCTTACGGTTGGTGCACAGACAAGTGTCATACTAAAGCCGGCGACACTTGATGAAGCAGATGATTAACTATAAAGGTAAAAAATATTTGTTTTCGCGAATTTAACAGCTAATTTTGAATAAAATAATGTATTGAATAATACTTTTTGTTGAAAATAACCAAAAACAACGAAAAGTCCGCTATTTATATTGACAAAAAATGAAAATAATGGTATAATACACAATGCGCTACAGCGTTATTAAAAATTTTACAGGAGGAATTATTCATATGAAAATGAGTAAGATCTTATCACTCGTTCTGGCAGTTGTTATGATTGTTGCTTGCTTTGCATCATGTGGAAATGATACAAGCAAAGACAGCGGCACAGCTGCCGACACAACAGGCGGAACACCCTCCGCTGAACTCAATGGCACATACGACATAACAATGTGGGTTTCCGAAAAGGAAGGCGTAGCTGACCTTTTCCAGAAGCAGATAGATGC
>JAZNEN010000025.1:0-2863 GCA_045588615.1 Eubacteriales bacterium | reverse complement strand
CACCGATACCCATATCATATGCATCTATCATGGCATGATGCTTTATTTCACCCGATATAAATGTGTCAGCGCCTACTGACAGCGCACCCTCAGCCCCCTCGCTGAATGAACCGCAGACAATAACCGCCTTCTTTACGGTTTTATTAGGGGAGGAATACATCGGGGACGGGCAGTTTGTGATCTCTTTTACCTTTTTTAAAACACAGTCAAACATCACAGGATCTGAATATGTGCCGACGTATCCTATCGGCTCACCGTCAAATACAAACGGTTCGATCGTATCAAATCCAAGTCTTTTTGCGGTGAACATATTAATTCCGTAAACAGACGCATCAAGTCTTGTGTGAAAGCTCATAAGAGCGATGTTTTCTCTTACAGCGTACAATGCACGCTCTGAAACGGCATCACCGCCTGTAAGATTTGACAAGGGCTTGAAAATAAGCGGATGGTGCGCAACTATGGTGTCAAATCCGTTTTCCTTTGCGTATTTCAAAACATTAATTGTTATGTCAAGTGCGATAAGTACCTTTTTGCTTTCGTGTGCTTTTTCGGGCAAAACCGATAATCCGTCGTTATCCCAGGCACAGCAGAGCGACCGGGGCAGTATATCTTCAATTTTTTTATAAAGTTCTGTTGTAAGCATAAAATTCTCCTGAAAAATGATATATAATTATACAATAAAAATTAAAGTATTTCCACCTAAACTTTAATTGTTTACTGTTTATACATAAATTGGTGTGTATATGGTGGTATAATTTTCTCGGTTTACTACAATTATCTACAATTTCAGGAGGGAATATGAAATTTTTATCACTTTTGCTTTCGTTTATAATGACTTTCACGGCTTTGCCACTGCAGTCATTGATGAACAGAGGGCAGGACACACAGACAAACACAGAAGCCGTTATTGAAAACGATGACGTCACACTTGAAGGCGGCGGCGGTATCGGCGGACTTCTGACGGAAAGCATCCAGCAGTCACAGCAAAAAGAAGCGGCAAAGGATGAAGAGGAAAACGTCAGCATCGAAAACAAGATACTTGACGTTGTCATGACTGGCAATATTGCAACCGTATCGTTTAACAACGATAAAATATGTAAAATTATCGTTGCAATATTTGACGAAGAAGGCAAGGAAATGCTTGCACACGGTATGGTTGAAAATATTGAAGAATATGCAGAAACGGTCGATGTCACGATCGACAACGGCACAATTCCGCAGTATTATCTGCTCCGTGCATTCTTGCTTGACGAAAATAATGTCGCACTTCATAAATCGTTTGAATCGAATTATTATACAAAGTCGTTTCAGGAGTTTTTAGCAAAAACAACCGATGACTTTGAGGGTGATGAAATATTAAGCCTCGATGATGACAAAACAAATAACTTCGGTGTATTTAACGAAGGTGTTATAAAAGTAACGGCAGGTACAGACACAAATGTGCTTGTAAGTGAAGACCACGACACAAAAACATATGTTTTTGAAAAATGTGATGAAATAATGACATCGCTTGCAAATGGAAACATACTCTATTTTATAGCAAGTGAGTCAAATTACATAATCGTAAAAATTTCCGATATAACAGTAGACGGCACAACAGTGACGATCATCGGCGGTGATGTTGCGCTTGATGAAGTGTTTAAATACTTAAAGATTGATACATCCACAGTCAGCAGTCAGGAGCCTGAAGCACAAACAGAAACAGAAATACCGACAGTGCAGGGAGCAGTTGACGAAAATGGACTTGCAACGGAAAGTATGGAAATTCCTAAACAAAATGCTTGGGATTATGGTGATACAAACACGGAAACCTTTGAACGTTCATTTAAGGAAAGCATAAAAAGTGAAGCGTTAGGCACATCACTTACCGTTTCGGGAAAACTCAATATCAATGTCGGTGCAACATTTAAAGTGTATGTTGACTGGGGATTTGCTGAGGTGAAGTTTATACTTTTTCAAAACGCAACAGCAACTTTGACCATTGAAGGGGAAATTGAACGTAAGTCAATTACTCTTGCCCCTCTTGTACTTGGTTTTCCTGCAATTGATGTTGAAATAGGCATTGATGTAAACTTAATTTTTGAAGCATACGCAAAAATAACTTTCACAGCTACAGAATCATCGCAGGTAGGCTTTTTATTCAATTCCCAAAAAGGATTTGAAGATCTCACAAAAAGACCGACGATAGAAACGGATAAAAATCTTGAAGGAAGGGCATATATAGGTGTCGAACTTAAACCGCATGTTTCTTTGTTTGGTGCTATTGAACTTTCGATATCGTGTGAAATAGGCCTTGAAGCACGTGTGAAAGGTAATGAGGGCGAAAATACTGACAGCGCAAAACATACATGTCTTTTTTGTGTAGAGGGGAATATCTGGTGTATACCAAAAATAACTCTCAAGTTCGTTTTGGATGTAATAATAATTGATAAAGTTGAAGAGGAAATAGAACTTTATAAGCACGAAGAAAAGTTGTTTGATTTTTATATTTCATCTGATCTCGGTTTCGGAACTGGAATTTGTCCTAATATTAAAATAAGTCAAAATTCGGGTGGAAATGCAGGAACAGGCAACGGAAATATAGTTGGTGAAGTTGTAGGAAAAAATGAGAATATTACGGCATCAGGTACGTTTAGTGAAAATCTTACATGGGTACTTTATGAAAGTGGTACACTCACAATAAGCGGCACGGGTGATATGACAAATTATTCATATTCGTCATCTGTTCCGTGGTATTCAAACCGTTCAAAGATTAAAAAAGTGGTAATACAAAACAGTGTTACAAGTATAGGCAATAGTGCATTTTACGGCTGTGACAGCCTTATGTCAATTGCGATACCTGACAGTGTTACAAGTATAGGCG
>JAZNEN010000024.1:0-10279 GCA_045588615.1 Eubacteriales bacterium | reverse complement strand
ATAAGTAAGCACTTCGTCGAGCACACGTATCATAAATATATCACCCTCAATGAGCTTATCGAGGTCTGTAAAAAGCTTTGCGCTCGGAAGTCCTCTGTGTCCTGAAATAACACAGTGCGAATCTATACCGCCCACAGGAAGACTCGTCCATTCAAGGTGTCCCACCGTTGTCTGGAGCACTTCCTCTGATGTGCCGTGATAAATCGGGAGAGTTACTTTTATAGTAGGTATATCGACATACGCCATAACACCGTCGCCAGATACATTCAAAAGGCTTGTGTATTCCTTTTGCTGCTGTTCGCTGAGTACATAGCTGTTATATCGGCTTTTCAAAGAAGCATTATATTTCAAAGCATCATTTATAATAGCATCATAATTTTCCTTATTCAAGTCAGATACGTTCTGCACATAACTTGCAATAGCCTTAGATTGCGTAAACGAATTCCAATAGTCGCTTATGCTCGGATACAGCAGTAAGGACAGCCCTGCAATAAAGATAATTATCAAGAGAAGTGTTGTCAATCGATTATTTTTTTTCTTCATGAAGGGTTCTCCTTACCGCTGTATCCGCCTCGGTTTTTCCAAGACGGATACAAACGGTTTGTATAAATTACGATCAGTTATCCTTGCTCATGCGCTTTCTTGTAACAAGAAGCACTACAGCAAATACAACCAAAGCACCGCCTACAACATAGAATATAGTTGTACCGATACCACCTGTGTCAGGAAGTTCAATACCGGAGTGGTTTACTACCTCGAATGCAAATTCATTGTCTTCGTTCATTTCAATCACAGCACCGTCAAAAGTCACTGTCCAATCACAGTCAAATGAACCTGTAGCGGGAGCTTCCCAGCTAATATCAACTGTTATAGGAGCAATCGTGTTATATCCTGCGGGAGTAACTGTTTCCGTGATAGTGAATGTACCTTCGCCGAGACCGTCAAAGATGATAACGCCGTTTGCGCCAACCTGACCTTCAACAAGCATGTCAGTTGTATTTGTATCCTGAACTGTTTCGATTGTCTTAGTGTACTTCTTGTTTACGTCTGCATATAATGATGTATCCATTCCTTCTGTAGCAGGATCATCTTTTGTATAGAAGCCGTTTTTCAAAAGCCAGTATTCACCGTTTTCAGCTTCTGTAAATACTTCGCGCTTAACAAGAACGCCTACAACGTTTTTACCTTCGAGTTTGAAGGATGCGCCGGGAAGTGCGTTGCCGTTTTCGTCAACCTTAACTACCTTGATACCTGTTGTATATGTACGTGTCCAGATATCAACTGTTACACCGAGAGGAAGCTTCTTGTTGCCGCCTTCGAATTCTTCCTTGGGCTTACCGTTTTCATGTGTGCCTTCGTAATCAAATTCGGGATTGTTGGAATATGTAAGGTTTGCCTTGTTGGGGTTACCCTTAAGTTCGCCTATAACTGCCTTATCGTTAAGAAGTGCTGTGTACTTAACAACAACTTCTTCGCCGGGATAATCCTTTGCGTTGAGAAGTGCAACGCGGAATGTGCAGCCGTCAGCTTCTGCGCCTGTGAATACTGTGTAATCAACACCTTCTGTAACAGGATGTCCGCCGATAGTAACTGTGATATCATTGTTGAATGTAAAGCCTTCGCAGATAGTATCGTTGATGATGAAGTAGCAGAAATCGAAATCATCAGCGTTAGATACGATGGGAGCTGTGAGTGTAAATTCAACATTTGAACCGATACTTACGTTGTCGAATTTACCGTCAGCTGTGATATCAAGAATGTTGGGAATCTGGTTGTCGTCGTCAGAGATGATCTTATCGATGGATGTTATACCGGACTTAGGGCTCATAACAACATCGTCTTTTACCTGAACTATGTAAGCGGAAAGTGTTTCGCCTTCGGGAAGGTTTTCCTGTGTTGTCTTTTCAACGATGAGGTAATAACCTGCTGCAAGATCCTTTGCAGCCCAGTTGTTTGCTTCGTTAAGAGTTGCAACAGCATCGCCATTAAGCAATTCTTCGTTTACAAGCTTCTTTGCGAATGCACGTGCATCTGTGATAGCATCAAGTTCGCTCTTGGGAACAGCTGTGCCTGTTGCACCGTAGTTTGCACCGTACTTGATGTTTGCAAGAACACCTGCTTCGAGATCGCCTGTAAATATCTGATAGATATCGTATGTGTGATCTTTTGTGGGAGTCTGTGTGGCACTTTCGAGAGTAATGTCAAATGCAAATGTCGAGAGTGACATTGTAAGGATCATTACAACCGAAAGAACGATTGCGCTGAGTTTCTTCATGTTTTTCATTTTGTTTTTTCCTTTCGAAAATTTGTACTTTATTGATTTATAATGTTTGGGCATCAGAAGGATGCGCTGTCCTCCTTCCCGCCTTTTAATTTCTTATATGCAAGGTAGGCTCCAAGCGTTATGAGCGCCATGCCTGCCGCAATATACATAAATGTACCGGCCCCACCCGTTTCAGGTAACTTATATCCGGGGGTGCCTGTGTTCGTGATAACTATCGTTGCATCCTCAAGAATAGTTTCATAAACTGTAGGAGTACCTTCTGCTTGTGTTAAGAATAACGCCGCATTTATCGGTGCATCCGCTTTGACCGTATTGAATTTTCCGCTTTCAAATATAACAGTACGAAGATCATTTGGTGTACCGTCGAATTCATTATTGATCTTCAGGTATCCATTTTGGCAAACCGCAAGCGAAGAATATATAATGGAATTAGTACTTTTGAGGTGATTGCCGCCTGCAGATTGCGCCAAAAGCCAAGAATTACCGATATCACTCATTAAAGCAAAACCACCGTTATTAGGTCTGCTTTGAGGTGTGAATATCGCACCTTTAGCAACGGTTATATCATCATCCATCCAGAAATTATATTTTTTTCCGTTCATCGTCATCTGACTAAGTTGTACAGCGACATCAGCCGTATCACTCGCTGTAAACACATCATCATCACGTTTAACACAAAGCGCTTTTGCGCCGTCAGGACTTACGATAATATATTGCTTACCTGACTGGATAGATGTTGCAGGAACCCAATACGTATCTTTCTCCAGCTGCTTTTGTACAGTTGATGTTTTGCCCGGCACTACATTATAGCTTGGCTTATAGCCGGCAACGGGAAGCTCTTCAACAGTATAGCTGTATCCACCGGGGAGATTGTTCCACGTATATGACCAGCCGTTTGAAGCATTAAGTGTTACTCTGTTATATTCAACACCGTTTTGCTTGAGCAAAACCGTGACTGAATTTGCACCTATAACACCGCCGTCCCATTCCTTTTTAACAGTCAGCTTTGTAAATTCCATTGTGCGGTTTACAAAAGCATTTCCCTTTGCAAGAGGAACTGTGACAGATTCGCCCTGCGGGGTAGATGTTTGATAAACATTTGACCATGTATTGCCGCCGTCAGTACTTTTATTGATCGACATGCTTGCGATCTGATATACATACTTAATCTTGCCCTTACATTCCGTACCGTTGTCACGGTTTACGTCGAACGCCACCTCGTATATCGAATTATCAAACAGTATCGTGTTCGTTTTATCGTCCGGAACTTCCTTTACATAATACACGTAAGTGCCATTTTCGGAGAACTTCATTCCGTTACTGAACGATATCACACCGTCCTTATCAACCTTTGAAATTTCAATAACTTCTCCATTGAGATATCCCTGTATAAGCTGGAATTTGAAGTCATAATTATCAAGGGGGAGTTCCTCAGCGGTTCCGCCTTTATAAAGAACCTTTTGTGCCTGAATCTGTGCTTGGGTGGAAACTTCAAAGTCTACCGCTTCACCAATGATGAGCACTCCGTTACACATTATTCCGCCGCCGTGCGTGTCAGAGTGGTTGCCGTTTATATACAGCTTCGACAAAGCCATGGCGTTTTGTTTATCCTCTTCGCTCGCATGCGACTGAAGTCCCATTACACTATTTGCGGTGACTACGTCTCCCTTGCCTGCAGTTACGGGAACACCGTCGGCGCTTCCCTCCCATTCGGCTGAGCCGTTACCGAGCATCGTTCCGAAAATCGTACTCTGGTTCGCACAGAAAAAGTCCTCGTGTCCGTGGCTTTGGAAAACTTCTTTACATTTTTCGAAGTCCTTACCTTCTTTTGTACCGCCTTCGACCCAGTGTACTTCACCTGATACAACGTCATCGTTATCGAATACGGCACATCCGCTGTTAACATAAAGTGTCAATTTACCTGTAGGACAGCCTGAAACACCGCCGCCGAAGCCGCCTGCGGCATTGTTTGTAACAAGTAGATTGTACATATAAATTTCTGCTTGATCAGCGCAGAAGAATCCGCCACCGCCCCAGTGTTCTGTTTTTTCGATAATATTGTTCGTTATGTAACCACCCGAAAGATTGCCTCTTCCGTTATATTCAATAGCAACACCGCCGCCCTCGCAAGCTGTAGCCATGTTACCGGAGAAAAAGCCGCCTGTCATTGTGAAACTTGCATAATCACCGGATTTTGTTTTCAATCCGCCGCCACCATTGGCTTTATTTGCCGTTACATAACCGCCCGAGATCTCGAACTTACATTCCGAGCCCCTTAGAAAGATACCGCCGCCGCCTGTAAGATATTCACTTCCGGTTGCAACATTATTCGTTATGTAACCGCCTGTTATGTTCACTGTTGCGCCTTGTGTGCAAATTCCTCCACCGCCGCTTCCGTCACCGTTGTTTGACTGAGCAACGTTTCCGCTTATGATACCGCCGCTCATTTTCAGCGTAGATTGATTTATTACACCGATAGCGCCGCCGTTCCCTGCTTTATTTGCTGCAAGAACTGCATTGTCCGAGATATTCAGCGTTCCTGATTCAGTAAAAACAGCACCGCCGAACTCATTTTGATTAGACCATCCACTGTCAAATGCTTTTGTAAAACCGCAGATATATCCGCCCTTCAAATTCGTCGTACCGCCAGCGTAGTCGTGATATACGGCTCTGTTAGTTCCGCTTCTGAGCATACCGCTTTCAAGCGTGAACTCGCCTTTACCGACACTGACGATCGGCTGTCCGTTACCGACAATGGCACCTGCCGTTGTAATTGTGTGTTTGTACAGCGTTTCAACCGTTGCACCTGTCTGTGCATTCGTTATTGCTGTTTCGGTAACATAGTAAGTCAATGTGGCATTATTGCCTGACACAGAGAGCGTTGCAAGATTTCCGTATAACGGTTTTTCTGAATTAACCATTGTAACCGTCTCGTCGGGCTGTTTGGAGTCACATATTGTCAGAGTGCCGCTTGAATTCCAATCTCCTACACTGAACATGGCACTTCCGCCGGTATATTTCAGCGTGTTACCGTTGAGATCTATTGTAATGTTTTTACCATTTGTTATTGTAAAACCGTTTCCAACTTCAAATGAGGATGTTATCTGGATGTATTGTCTGCCGTTGTTTATCGCACTGGCAAGCTCTTCTTTGCTTTTCACAGATGTTGTATTGGCAGCACGCACAGCGTATGTTGAGAAATGCTCTGCTGAAAACTCTATTCCGCTTTCTATGTATTTTGCCGACATTCTCTGTGGCTCGCCATCTTCAGGAATGTGGAACGCCTCGGCATGGTAGCCTTCCCCGATTGCCTCATCTTTCAGTACATCGGACTGTATTGAAACCTTAAGGCTGTCGCCGCCAAGAGGCTGGAATACATTTCCTTCACCGTCAAATACCGTTATGTCATAAGCACACAAGGTGCTTTCATCTTCATCTTCAACGGGATATACATACACATATCCGTCCTTCGGCATTATGCCGCTTACAGTGATTACTGCATTATTTTCATTTAATACGCTTCTATATGATGAATCGGTGAATATTTCCGCTGTAACCGTCTTATCCTTATACAGACCGTCGGGTAAGATCGAATAGCCGACTATCATTTCGGAATTATATTCATATATTACATACTGAACTTTATTCGAGGAATCGCCCTCAATTACCTTTATCTTTGCACTTTTACCGTCAATGTCGGGGATGATCTGTGCAACTATTCCCGCTTTATCGGGTGTTCCGTCTTTATCCTTATCAAGGAATACTATCTCACCGCATGTCGGTACATGGTCGCCCGCTGTACGGTAAAAGTCATATTTTTCTTCCGAAAGTGATGATATCCAGCCATTTATATCGCTGTCAAAGGGCATATTTTCAACACCTGCGTAATTCAGGCAGAAACACGCAAACATTGCAGACCAATCACCGTAAGGATTGCCGTACCATTCACCGTATCTTGTATATCCTGAAAGCTTTCCTTCATCGTTAAGAATGAGATTATCACGGCTTTCTTCATAATCAAGCTGTGATTTTGCAATTGCGAGGACATCTCTGTGCCATTCACCGATAAGATTCAAATCTTCAAGTGTTGCTTCCCAATCCTCTTTCGTTTCAACATCGGCTGAAAAATCTGCATAACATGCAATTTCGTGGTGTGTATGTTCCTCTGTATTACAAGAAAGTATCTTTTCATCTTCATCGGAAATGATGAAGCATTCATCTGTGTGAATATGTTCCGCCAAGCCGCAGGTAGGATCTTGATCCATTGTTATAACCGGAAGAATCAAGGCATACGTTGTAACAAACACAACAACAGCCGCCATCACAGTGACAACACTTTGCCACCGTTTTCTGCGCCTGTGTCTTTTTAAATATTCAGATACTTGCTGTAATGTCATACTGCTGTTCATTACACGTCCTCCTTCCAAAAGTTGATAATACAAGTGACACTTTCCCTCTGGCGGGAATGAGAATTAATTCACTGTTCCTGTTTTTTTAAGCGGCCATATCCTGAAAATTATCTTTCCGACAAGCTGTTCTTCGGAAATACAACCGACCGCGGTATTTCTGGAGTCTACAGAGGTTTCTCTGTGGTCTCCCATACAGAATATCTTATTTTCGGGAACCTGATACGGCAATTCGATATTGCAGTCGCCGAATGCCTTATGCTGAAGATACGGTTCAGACAGATGCTTTCCGTCAACGTAAACATTACCGTCTTCATCAATATTGACCCATTGACCCGGTCCTGCGATATATCTCTTAACAAGAATCTTATTCCCTACATAAAAGACCATAAGATCACCCGGTTCAAATTCTGAACTTTTCACAGAAATCACTATATCTCCCTCGCTGAGTGTGGGATCCATAGATGTTCCGTATATCTGAAGCACGGGCATCCATAATGTCGCCACAAGAACCGCCAGCGCCGCAACAACTATCAGTATATATACGGTACTTCTTAAAACACGCTTATAGCGTCTTTTATACTTTACTCTTTCAAATTCAGCCTGAAGCTGCTCAACGCTCGGAAAATCATCTTCATCCTGATATTCTTCAATCTTATATTCTTGAATCTTCATCTGTAATTCGTTGAAGCTCATAGGATTACTTCCTTTCGACCGTGCTTGTAAGATCATTAAGAGTGTGCCGGTCATTCAGCGCGCGCTGTGCCTTCTCGTAGACATAATTCCAATAATCGTCTGCTTCTTTTCTTAAATCGTCGCTATATTTTTTAGCCTCATTTATTATATCGTCCGCTTCTTTTTCCGCCTTGCTGATTATGCGTGCTTTTTCACTGTCGCATTCCGCACTCATACGCTCTATATTCTCGTAATAATGCTTGGCTGCTTCCTGTGCTGCCTCAAACACTCCGCTCACCTGCAAAGATGCCTCTGCAAGAGAACCTGCTTTTTCGCACACCATCTTCTTGTTTTTCAGCTGACGCCTTGCCTCTTCAAGCTGTTCTGTCAAAATATCATTCTTCTCTGTCTGGGCAATAAGCATCTGCAACAATTCTCCGCGAGTGAGCTTTTTTAGTTGCTTATCTGTCATAATACCCCCAAAAAATAAAAAAATATTCATCAACCGAGGTGAGCGTGGACGAGGTTTACTCCATAGATATACTTTTGTCAAGTACTCACCGGGTCGATATTATCACATTTGTCAATTTTTTACAAGTCTTTTTTGTTTTTTTGTCATTTAATTTTGCAAAAGTTACAAATTGTTAACAAATCAAAAAGTAAATATTTCTTTACTGTTTGTCCGCAAACGGAATGGGCGGAAAGTAGTATTATTAAATTTTTACATATTTTGTGTTGAAAATTCAGAATAAACCGTGTTATGCTGTATTTGGTATAGGTTTCAGTTACAAACCGAAAATACAAATCTATATATTTCAGGAGGAACGTTTTGAAAACCCCAAAAAATCTTATCAGATCCATCGTTGCCGTTTTAGTCTTCACAGTGCTGACGGCGGTAATTCCTTTTCCGGTATTTGCAGATGTACAGTTGTCCGATGATATAGTAATACTGTACACAAACGATGTACACACGTATATTGACGGGCAATTAAGTTATGACGTAATAGCGGCGTTGAAAAATGAACTTAAGAAAGAATATAAGCACGTCATTTTAGCAGATGCAGGCGACCATATACAGGGCACCGCATATGGCTCTATGGATAAAGGAAAAAGTATAATTGAGCTTATGAATTCTGCAGGATACGATGTGGCTACACTCGGAAATCACGAATTTGACTATAACATGGACGGATGTATGAATGTGATAGAGTGGGCTGATTTTCCGTATATATCATGTAATTTCCACCGTGTTTCAAACGGAGTGAAAACAGATAATGTGCTTGACAGCTATGTAATATTTGACTGCGGTGATGAAAAAATTGCATTTGTGGGAATCACCACCCCCGAAACTTTTTCAAAGTCAACGCCCGCATATTTTCAGGACGGAAACGGTAATTTTATTTACGGTATATCCTCCGGCGATGACGGTAAAGAGTTGAGAGAAGAGATTCAGAATGCGATAGATGAGGCAGAACAAGCAGGAGCTACAAAAATTATCGCTCTCGGACACCTCGGAATAGATCCCTCCTCTACCCCTTGGACGAGCACAGAAACAATAAGCGCACTCAGCGGACTTGATGCTTTTATCGACGGTCACTCACATTCAGAGATAGTGGGCGAAAAAATCAAAGATGCTGACGGAAATGATGTTATCCTGACACAGACAGGAGAATATTTCAATCATATAGGAATTATGGTGATAGATTCCGAAACGGGTGATATATCAACAGATCTTATCAACTGCGCGGGAGATGACGAGCAGGGGTACAATCTTTCATCAAACATATACAAAGGTACCGAGCTCATATATGACGAAAACACAAAAGCCATAAAGGAAAACTGGCTTAAAGAAATAGACAATGAATTAGGTCAGAAGATCGGTTCAACAGATGTTGTATTCAATAATTATGACAGTGACGGAAACCGTCTTGTGCGTTTGACGGAAACAAACACAGGCGATTTTTCCGCAGATGCTTTGTATTATCTTTTTGACAATATGGCTCTTGATGTAGATATTGCAGTTATGAACGGCGGCGGCATACGCAACCAGGCAGTAACAGGCGATATAACATATAAGACATGTAAGGACATACATCCCTTCGGAAATGTGGCTTGTCTCCAGACTGTAACAGGACAGCAGATAAAGGATATGCTCGAATGGGGTGCACGTTATGCAGGCGAGGCTGAAAACGGTAGTTTGCTGCACGTTGCCGGTGTGCGTTATAAGGTAGATAACACTATTGCAAATACAACCGTTGCCGATGAACTTGATGTCTGGATAAGCGGTCCTGTGAAGTACCGTGTTTACGATATCACAGTATATGACAAGGACACAGATTCATGGAAAGATCTTGATCTTGACGCAAAATACAACCTTGCAGGCTACAATTATACACTCCGAGATCTTGGCGGCGGCTTTGCAATGCTGAACGGTGCTGTAAACGTGCTTGATTATGTAATGGAAGATTACATGGTTTTGGCAAATTACATAAAAGGCTTTGAAAACGGTGTGATTACTGCAGACAATTCGCCTTTGAACAAAAAATATTCCGAAATGGATATTGACTACAGCGATATCCACGGTGACGGCAGAATAGTAATAGCTGAAAATACAGAACTTGGAGAAGGTGATAACCCCTCTACAGGCGATACTGTACCCGTTATTATCTTCACTGCTTTCTGCACTTCCCTTTTATCGATATCGGTTTTCAAAAAAAGGGTAAGATAACAAAACGAATGAATCAGGAGGGGCTCATTTAAGTAAAATATATATTACATTTGTAGGGGCGACCATTGGTCGTCCGCTTCAAAATGTATAAATATACTAAAAGCGGGAGTGCAATGCACTCCCCTACAGCTACAGAATAAATATTCAAAAAGTACACGGGGCGACTTATTTTGGAAGTTATTTCCA